>JBJMPB010000369.1:0-13448 GCA_045803455.1 Gemmatimonadales bacterium
GTCCCGCTGGCCAGGTGTGGCTGGAAAAAAGTCGGGCACCTGCTGATTCCTCGAGGCGCTACCATGTCGTTGACCGAGCCGGCCGGTTGGTGCGCGAAGTCAGAATTCGGGGATCAGGTCGTATCCTGGCCCTGGCAGAGCAGACCGCCCTCGTGGCGGAGCCCACAGCCGACGGCACGCGGCTCATCGCGATGCCGATTCCCGACCAGTTTCCTACATCGGTGACGCTCTCACGCCTGCAGAACAAGGATTATCCATGAAGCGAACTCTCTTGATCGGTGTCTTCGCGGCGGCCGGCATTCTTGCCTGCCGTCGCGCACAAAGTCAGAGCGTACTCTCCCACGACGCGCGACTGCCGGCCAAGTTCGGGATGCTCAGCAACGTGGTAGAGTTGTCCAACGGAGGAGTGGTATTCGCCGATACCAGGAGCAAGCTGTTCCTCAGGGGCAACCTCGCGAGCGGGAAAGTTGACACCCTTGGCACCCGGGTGGATTCGGTCGCTCAGGGAAGCCCGGCAGGTCAGTACAAGTTCCCTGGGTGGGTCGCTCATCTCGCGGGCGACACCATAGCGCTGGTCGACTTTAGCGCCCTCCGAACCACCTTGTGGAGCGAAGCTGGTAAGCCGCTCGATGTGCTTCCCTCCCACACCGCGGCGGGCAAGACTCCCATTCTTCTTTACGACACCCTGGGGCGAGGCTACAAAATCGATTACCAGGCAGTTCTCGGTGGCGGAGAGCCCGGTCGAGCCGTCCGGCCGGACAGCATTCCCGTTCTCCGCGTGGCGGTCCGAAGCGGCAGCGTAGACACCGTGGCCCATCTTGCTTCTCCCGAGTATGGCGACGCCGTGTTCGGTGAGCAGGTACAGCAAGCGGCAAGGGTCTTCGCGCCCAATGACTTCTTCGGTGTGCTGCCGGATGGCAGCGCGTGGGTCGCCCGAGGGCGAGAAGGCCGGGTAGACTGGCGCTCGCCCAGTGGAATGTGGCTGCAGGGACCGCCACATGAGTTTCCCAGGCTCCCGGTTACTGAGGCCGACAAGGACCGAGTGCTGGCCCAGGTACGGGAGCAGGGAAAGGAATTCGGCATGCCCCAGGACCTCGCGATCCAGTATCCATTCGCCGAAACCAAAGCGGCCTTCGATTTCGCCTTGGGGCGGCCGAATGGTGAGGTGTGGCTGCAGCAGCCGCGCAATGACGAAAAGGCTGCGTTGATCTATTCGGTATTCGACCGCAAAGGGCGCTGGCAGCGGGATGTAACGCTTCCGAAGGATGCTTCGCTGGCTGGATTTGGCGCGAACGGGGCGGTCTACGCGTCGATCCGGAACACCGATGGTTCCAGGTCTGTGGCGAGATTTACTCTGAAATAGCGAGGGTGGTCGGTACCGAACTACCGCTCTCGATATGGCCGGTGGCCGGCAACTGAGGACTGGTGCCTGGTCACTGACGCCTGGTGACTGGCGACTGGTGACTCGAGACTCGCCATTCGCGACTCCTGACTGACCTCTTCTCCCGGCAGGCCGCCATTCCGATCCGACGTTCGCCGGTCCCGGCGCTGACCCTCCTCGTACCAGCGACGGGTGATCTCGCCGGCTAGCTCCCGGTTACCCAAGCCAAACGCAAGTCCCACCGCCAGAGCCGCGGCGCCAAGAATCAGGGTGAATGCGGCGGTCACGATCTCCTCCGCCACCCCAACCTGCTGCAGGGCCATGAACAGAGCGATAGTGATCACCGCGCCCTTCGCCAGCTTGGCCACGGTCGGTACCCCTGACACGCCCCCGGCCGAGGCCAGAATCAGACCCCGGACAAACTCACCTACGATGATACCGAGGATCACGATCACGATGCCGGCAATCAGCGTAGGGATGAAGGCCAGCATCGCGCCAAACATCTCGTTGATACTCTCGAGCCCGAGCGCGGTGCTCGCCAGCAGAATGACCACCAGCATTACCAACCAGAAGATGAGCTTGGCCAATGCCCGGACCGGGTCCAGCCGAACTCCCGCCCGATCAACCACTTCGTCGAATCCGCCGGCGCTCACCATCCGGTCGAACTTGAGCCGCTTGAGCGTGTCGTCCGCCCAGCGCTGAACCTGCCGGGCAAGAAAGTACCCGGTCATCAGAATGACGAATGCGCCGACCAGCGCGGGCACCACGCTGCTGATCTGTGCGGCACCGGCTCCCATCCGCTGCCAGAGCTCGTTCACTGGACAACCTCGATCACGAGTTTTCCAAGCTGCTCACTTCGATCCAGTCGCGCGAAGGCCTCGAGGGCGTGGCTCAGCGGCACTACCTGATCGACCACCGGCCAGAGCTTACCTTCGCCCGCCAGCCTCACGATCTCCGCGTACTCACGTCGGCTTCCCAGGGTGGATCCCAGGATACTCCACTGGTGCCAGAACAGCCGTCGGAGGTCCATGGAGACCATTGGGCCGGTCGTGGCTCCGCAGATCAGAAGGCGGCCACCTCGTCTCAGCATTCGGAGGGAGTGAGGCCAGCTGTCCTCACCCACACTGTCCACGATGGCGTCGGCTCCCAGCCCGTCAGTCAGTCGCCGGACCTCGCTGACCACATCGGTCCGGCGATGATTGAGAGTCACATCGGCGCCTCGGGACAAGGCGAACTGCAGCTTGGCATCCGAGCCACTGGTGACAATGGTGCGAGCGCCGAGCAGCCGGGCAATCTCCAGGGCCGCCATTGCCACGCCACCCCCGATGCCCCAGATCAGTACGGTCTCACCCGCTCGAACCCGGCCACGGGTGGTCAGCATGCGCCATGCGGTGAGCGCTGCCAGAGAGAAGGCGCCGGCCTGGGGCCAGGGCATCGAATCCGGAACCTTCGCCAGATTTTCCACCGGAACGACCACATACTCGGCGGCCGAGCCGGGCCGATGCTCCCCTAGCACCTGCAGCTTTCGGCACAGCGACTCCTCGCCTTGCAAGCACCATGGACAATTGCCGCAGGAGAAGGCCGGATTGATCATGACCCGGTCGCCCGGCCGGATTCCGTCTACCTCGGCTCCCACCTGATCGACAGTGCCTGCGCCATCGGAGCCGACGATATGGGGAAAGCTGTAGTTCACCCCCGGCAGCCCCTCGGCTACCCATAAGTCCAGGCGATTCAAACCGACGGTATGGATCCGGATAAGCGCCTCACTCGGCGCTTGAATCACTGGCTCAGGCAACTCCTGTACCCGCAGGTGCTCGATTCCGCCCGCGGTCTCCAGGACAAGCGCTCTCATTCGATGTTTTAAAAGGAAGGACTGAGGATCTGCTCACCGGGCTGGAGCGGAACGTTGACGGGAGGATTACGAGACGCAGTGCTCTGGAGGAACAGACTGAACTCAACCCTTCCCTTGGCGGCGTCCCGGATCTGCCCTACCACGTAAGCCAGCCGGTCGCCCTCGCGGGAGACTGCCAGGGAGGAGATCGGCTCATCGGTCTGGAGCACCTGGGAGATGTTGCCGTTCCCCGCGGTCAGCCGCATGACCCGCGAACCCTTGGATCCGCCACCCCGCTCGACGACATAAAACAGATCACCGTTTCGGACGTACCCCGGATTGGTCTCCCGGGCTGAGCCCTTGGTAAGTCGCCGCTGACTGGTCCCGTCAATGTTCATGGTGTAAACCGCGTGATTTCCGCTTCGCGCCGACACGAACGCGATCGTCCGGCCATCGGGTGAGACGCTGGGTGAGTGGTTTCCTCCTGACGCCGTCGTCAGCTGCCGATTATCTCCCCCGTCAGCATTCACAATCCAGACCTGTGTAGCCGTTCCCGTAGTCGCGGTATAGACGATGTGGCCTCCATCCGGAGTCCAGGCCGGCTCCCCTTCGCCGCCTGAGCTGGAAGTGAGTCGGCGTAGTCTCTGACCGTCCGCGTCCATCAGATAAAGATCGAAGCTGCCCGTGCGGTTGGAGCTGAAGGCCACACGAGTACGTTCGGGCCCGGGGGCAGCCTGAATATTGGTGGCACTGTCCACCAGGACCGGCAGCATTGCGAGCGGCCCCGGCACCCTCATCTGGTAAATCCCGCTGCTGCCACGGCGATTCGAGCTGAGAAAGAGATCCGCCACCACAAAGACATCCGCGCTTGCCTGCTTTCCCCAAGGCGTCAGTGCCGTGACCACCGCGTGCCCCGGGGCCAGGGCCTCCACCTGGCCGTTTTCTCGCACCGTTGCTGCCTCGGCTCGGTCCGAGGTCCACTTGATGGCTGCCGTCCTGGTCACCGAAGCGTCCTGGTCCCGTGGCACCGCCGAAAAGGTGGCCCGTTGTCCCACCAGCAGGCCGATTCGGGCGGGCTCAATGGTGATCTCGCCAGTGACAACCTGAATGGTCCATACTGCCGGCGTGATACCGGGCAGCCGGGCCGTCAATGTGGTGGTGCCCAGCGCCTTGGGGGTGAGTATCCCGGTCACCGGATCAAAGCGAGCGACCAACGTATCGCTCAGCTCCCAGTTTACCCGAACGTCGGCGAGCGGGGTGGAGTCGGCGGCCTCCGCCACCGCGCTGAACTGCTGCTTCGATCGAAGCGGTAGCTGGAGGGTGCCGTGGTGAGGGGAGACCACGAGGGCGTCGGGAGTTGCATGAACGGTGATCGTGGCTCGCCGTTCCTGAGTGAAGGCGGTGCCAATGATCTCAGCTTTACCCGCCGAGCGACCACGAACCACGCCGGTAGAGGTAACCTCAACGACCGATGTATCGCTGGATCGCCATTGTACCACCCCCTTCAGTTCGCGATTCCGGCTCGGAACCAGCGCATGAAGAGTGTCGGCCTGATCCACGCCAAGGCCGAGGGATGCGGGGCTGACGGTGAAATCACCCGGTATCACTTCCACCGGCAATGTCGCCATAAGCCCAGCCGACGCCGCCTGCAGGATGGTTCGCCCAACCCCGGTTCCCGTCACCAGCCCTCCGGAGTCGACTCGGGCCACGTCCGGCTTGAGGGATTTGATAGTTACCCTCCCGATCGAAACCGGGCTGCCGTCTTCTTTCAGGGCCTGGGCCCGGATTCGTGCCGTTTCACCTGGCATCAAGGTGAGCGCGGGTGGCTCAAGTGTGAGGACGGAGGCGGTGGATGGTCGGGTGCCGGCGGGTTCGCCGGGAGCGCTGCCGGTGATGAGCACTGCCAGCGAGGCCCGCTTCCCCTGCGACCTCGCCTCGATCTTGGCGAGCCCGGGCTTTATGCCAACTACCGTTCCGTCCTTCCTGACCTCGGCGATCAGACTGTCCGAGCTCCAGAAGGTGAACTTGGCGGCGGCAATGAGATTGCCCCGCGGGTCGAAGGCAGTGGCAAAGAGCGCCTGTTTCTGCCCTACACCCAGCGTCATCGTCTCTGGAGTAACCTGGACCTCGGCCACGGTCTGAGCCTTGCCCGGCGTGCTGATCGCCGCTGCAACAGCAAATACCCCAACAAGATGGGGCAATAAACCTCGGCGCCAAATTGCGCGACGATTAACTGGCGAAACCACTGCTGAGTTCACCAGAGCGTGATCCAGGGGAGAGGCGGAATAGGAATAAAATAGCGCATTGGAATCGGGGGAGACCAGCATGTCCCGGCGTTCAGTCTCACGGTACGGCTTGCACAAGCCTTGAGGATGTGCAAGTTATATGTCCTGACTCACCCGGTTGGCGCTCCATGCGCCTCGGACCGGCGGCGGGTGACGCCGCACTCGCGTTCGGAGGAAGCTAAGATGGCCGAACTTCATTATATGGAGATGGGCTGGTCGGGCTCTGGGTGGATGGATCCCCTGCCTTCCGAGAGCAGTTCGTCAACTCCCGGGTCCTCCCGTTCATTCGATTTCGGAGACTCCTCCGATAGCGAATCGTCGGGAAGCAGGAGAGGCAAGAGGTCAGCTCGGAAAGCCGCACGGAAATCTGCGAGAACGGAAAGGCGTTCGGCACGGAAGACTGCCAGGAAGGGCCGCCGGACGGCGCGGAAGAGTAGCCGGGCGTCCAAGAAGGCCTCTCGGAAGGGTGGCCGGGCATCCAAGAGCGCGGCGCGGAAGAGCAGCCGCGCGTCCAAGAGTGCGGCGCGGAAGAGTGGCCGCGCGTCCAAGAAGGCCGCGCGGAAGGGCGGCCGGGCGTCGAGGAGTACGGCCCGGAAGACCGCTCGAAAGGGCCGGAAGACTGCTCGGAAAGCTGGAGGTTCCGCTCGGCGTACGGCCCGGAAGAGCGCCCGCAGAACCAGGAAATCGACCCGCCGTTCCTAGCAGCGTCGAGCGCGGGGACGGTAAGGCTCAGCCCCGCGCGTCGAGGCCGGCCAGGGCAGCAGCACAGTTGATCAGGGCAATGTGAGTGAAGGCTTGGGGAAAGTTTCCCAGGAATTCACCGGTGTAGGGGTCGATTTCTTCGGAGTATAGGCCTACATGATTGGCGTGTCGGAGCATCCGGCGGAATACCCGCTCGGCCCGCTCCCGCTCGCCAATCATGGCCAGCGCCTGAGCCAGCCAGAACGTACAAATCGAGAAGGCGCCCTCCTCGCCCTCAAGCCCGTCTGGGTGACGATACCGGTACACCAGCTCGCCGTCCTGTGTGGTCAGCTCCCGGGCAATCGCGTGAACTGTTCCATGGACTCTGGGGTGATTCCACGGTAGAAACCGCACCATGGGAATGGCGAGGGCTGCTGCGTCCAGCGCATCGTGATCGTAGGACTGTACGAAGGATTGTCGCTCTTCGCTCCAACCCCGCTCCATTATCTCGGCGTGGACTCGGTCCCGGGCAGCCCGCCAGGCAACGGTATCGGATTCGAGATTCAGTTCCTCAGCCATCTGAACCCCGCGATCCAATGCGACCCAGCTCATCACTTTGCTGAAAACGTAGTGCCGGACCTCACCCCGGACTTCCCAGATGCTGGAATCGGGCAAGTGCCAGTTCCGGCTGACCCAATCCACCAAGCCCCGCAACACCCGCCACGTTCCCTCGGTCATTTCGTGATTGCGGCGCCAGATGTCCGCTGTTTCGAGCACCTCTCCGTACACATCCAGCTGGAGCTGTCCCACCGCCCCGTTGCCGACCCGGACCGGCCGCGAGTTGCGGTAGCCGCTCAGGTGATCCAACTGGCGCTCGATCAGGTCGCGCCGGCCATCGATGCCATACATGATCTGGAGGTGGCCACCCCCTTCGTGGCGACAGACCTTCTTCAGGAATCGCATGAATTGGTCGGCCTCGCGGTGGTGTCCTACGGAATTCAGTGCCGCCAGCGTGAAGGCGGCGTCGCGCAACCAGACGAACCGGTAGTCCCAGTTTCGGATCCCGCCCACCGTCTCGGGCAGAGAGGTGGTCGGCGCGGCAATCAGGGCGCCGGTCTCGGCGTGGGTGAGGAGCTTCAAGGCCAGCGCCGAGCGCTTCACCATGCCTCGATAGGGTCCGCGGTAGCGAACCTTGGCTGACCACCGCTGCCAGAAGGCGGCGGTGTTGTCCAGCTTCCGTGAGCTCTCGTAACGATCGACGGGGTGGATGTCGTCATCGTCATAACGGAGGACCATCCAGCGCTCTTCACCCTTCTCCAACTCGAAGCGCGCACTCGCAATAGACTGCTCGACCTGCCACTCGAAGGGCTTTCCGCTGGAGAGGGTGAGCACCTGGTCGGTACGGTCGGTAGCGAAAATCCCCGCCCGGAGCAGCTCCAGCCGGGTGGTCCGCGCGCCATACTCGAAACGAGGCATGAAAGTCATGCTCATGGGCACTCGGCCGCGGCTGCAGCGCATGCGTCGGTGAATCTCTGGATGCTGGCCGGACGGGCGGCCGTCCTCTGCCACGGGCATGAAGTCAGTGAGACTCATGACGCCGCCCTCGGCGGTGCGGAACGTGGTCTCCAGGATGTTGGTGCGGGGAAGATAGCGCTGGCTGGAGGTCCACCGACCTTCGGGGTGAATCGCCCAGGTCCCGCCCCGTTCGGTGTCGAGTAGCGCGGCAAACACACTGCCGCTGTCGAAGCGGGGGAGACAACACCAGTCGATTCCTCCGTCCAATCCAACCAGGGCCGCCGTTCGCATGTCGCCAATCAACCCATAGTCGGAGATTGGACGGTGGCGAACCGCGCCCGAGCGCCGGCCGGGGGCATCGGCCGGCGACTGAGGCTGGACGTCAGTCATCGCCCAAGTATAAGTCGGCGGAGCCGGATCTTGCATCGTTGCTGCGAGTCATTCACCTTGAAGCACCCTTTCCCTATCTCCATGCGTCCTTGCTTGCCCGTTCTGGCGCTGCTGGTGGCATGTCGGCCCGCCGGACAGCCGACGTCGGCGTCTTCGATTGATCGTGCCGCGCTTACCCGGCAACTGTCGGCTCAGCTGGACCGGTCCGCCGGTGACTGGAACCGGGGTGACCTGGACGCATTCATGTCGGACTATGCCGCCGAGAGCACGACCACCTACGTGGATGGCCACCGAGCACGGCACGGGTTCGACTTCATTCGCAACAACTATGCTCCCCGGTTTGCCCCCGGTGCCCGGCGGGACAGTCTCCACTTCGAGGAGCTGGAGGTTCGGCCGCTCAGTCCGACCCTGGCATTGGTAACCGCCCGATTCATTCTTCAGGGGGGCGACAGCACCACCGCGAGTGGTCCGTTTACCCTGGTCATGGAGCGCAGATCTGAGGGCTGGAAGATCCTCCATGATCACTCATCCAGTGATCCGCGTTAAACGCCTCGTCCGTGGCATAGTTGCCGGCTGCCTGATCTTCGCGGCTTGCAAGCCCGGCTCGCAGGACGGTGTCGCGCTGGTGGGCGCCACCTTGATCGATGGGACTGGTGGACCTCCCTTGGCCGATGCCGCTGTCCTGGTGCGTCGCGGCAAGATCGAATCCATCGGACCGCGCTCTGGATTCGATCTCCCCCGCGGCATCAACCAGATAGATGTCTCCGGCCGGTGGATTATTCCCGGCCTGATCGATGCCCACGCTCACCTGGCCCAGGCTGCCGGCTGGGCGCCCGCGCGGTATCTCGCCTGGGGAGTCACTACCGTGCGAGATATGCACGGGCCGCTGAATTCTGTCATCTCGGTCCGCCGGAGATCGAACACCCAATCGAGCGGCTCGCCCCGCGTCTACGCTGCCGGAGCCATGATCGATGGCCTGCCGACCACCTACCCCGATGCGATCGGGGTCAACAGCGAGCAGGACGCGCGCAAGGCTGTTGACCGCCTGGTGAGTGGGGGTGTCGACTTCATCAAGGTGTACACCCACATCGACCCGCCGCTGCTCCGCGCCATCCTCGATGAAGCCCACACGTTCAACGTTGCGGTTGCGGGCCACCTGGGCATGACCGACGCCCTCACCGCGGCAAAGGACGGCATATCGTCCATCGAACATCTTACCGGCGTGCCGGAGGCAATTTCCCGGGAGCGCTCGTCTCTGCTGGCGGCGCACTACCGTGGGTTTTTCCCCGGCTGGACCTCATTTGAGCGGCGCTGGGCCGATCTCGATTCGACAGCCCTCACCGAGCTGGCCGGACGCCTGGCTCAGGAACGGGTAACGCTCATTCCGACGCTGATACTGCACGAGACCCTGAGCCGGCTGGACGATCCGGTGATCCTCCGGGATTCCGCTCTCCGGGATGTTCCCGAAGATGCCAGACGAGAGTGGGACGTGCCCGGGATGATCAGCCGGGCTGGATGGGACCCGGCAGACTTCACCGCATTCCGGCAGTCTCGGCCGATGCAAAACCTCTTCGTCCGCGTCTTCGTCGCCGCGGGCGGAAGGATCGCCACCGGGACCGACTCTCCGAACCAGCTTCTGGTCCCGGGTTACAGCGAACACCGCGAGCTCGAGCTGCTGGTCGCGGCCGGCGTCAGCCCGAGGGAGGCTCTCCGGGCCGCCACCAGGAACTCGGCCGTGTTGCTGGGCGTCGATTCTCTGGGGTTGATTGCCCCGGGCAAGGTGGCGGATCTCATTGTACTCACCAGAAATCCGCTTACCGACATCCGTAACACCCGGTCCATCCAGACCGTCATGTCCCGTGGTCACCTGCTGGACGTCGATTCCATCCGGGCAACCTGGTAACCGTGCAGCCGGGGTGCCGTCCCCGAGCATGAGGGACTTCTGAACCCACCGGTGCCCGCACTCGAGGGAATCGAACGCCTCTCCCTCTTCTTCGCGTCCGCTCCCACCCGCCAGGGCCTGCTCGCTCGACGTGCTCTGGCCCGTCCCTCTCCCGACGATGGAGAGCTGGCGCACCGGTTGATTCGCCAGTTAGAGGAGGAGTCCGCGGCCGTCGAGCAGATCGAAAGCGCGGTGGTGCCCACGATCTGGCGGGCCCATGAGCTTATGGATCTCGGTGCTGCCGAGGGCCACTGCGCTCGAGTGATGGAGTGGATCCTGGCACTTCAGGGTCAGCCCGGCGCTTTCAGCCATGGCTGCAGCCGGATCCGCCATGGCCACCGGGTGTGCGAACATTTCATCTCCGGATTCTTCTCACCCGCTCCGCCCGAGCAACGACTCGCGCCGGTCATGTTGCCGAACGGCAAAGTGTTTCGGGCCGAGCCCGCGGCGCGGTTCGCCATCAGTTGCCTTGCGCTCCGAGCAGCCCTGCGGGGGCAATGCGGAAATCGCGCCGCGGTCCAGCGCCATCTGGCGAGTCTGCATCAACTTCAGGAGCAGTGGTCCGACTGGAGCGGGTACTTTGCGGGAGATGCCATTGTCTCCGGCATTCACGCTTTGGCTCTGAGCGCGCTCAGTCAGCAGCTTCGGGAGCGGCTATCGTCTTTGATCGCGGCGCATCAGGCGCCCGACGGCACCTGGCCCACCGCGGATCTGTTTCATACCCTCGAAGCGCTCCTTGCCCTCGACACCACCGCGGCGCGGGGAGCCATTCGCCGGGCGGTCCCCACGCTGCTGTCGCGTCAACGAATCGACGGCACCTTCGGGTCGACCGCGCAGCAGGAGCGGGCCTTGATCGCGTTGCGCTCGTTGATCTGGGCCGAGCAGGAGGGCTAGACTGCTCGAGGGAGGAAGGGCCATGAGCGACGCACCAATCGATCAGAAACCGCGCATTCGGTTAACCGCCCTTTCGCACGGCGCCGGTTGAGCCTGCAAGCTCGGCTCCGCCGATCTGGCGCAGGTCCTGCGCCTTCTGCCGAGTGTGGAGGATCCCCGAGTCCTCGTCGACGCCGCCACGAGGGATGACGCCGCGGTATTTCTGCTGTCTCCCGATCGGGCCCTGGTATCGACCGTGGATTTCTTCACCCCCATCGTGGATGACCCGTCGGCCTGGGGCGCCATCGCTGTCGCCAATGCCCTGAGTGATATCTATGCCATGGGAGCGACTCCATTGTTCGGGCTCAACCTGGTGGGCTGGCCCCGGGAGCAGCTGCCTTTCGAGGTCCTGGGAAAAGTGCTCGAGGGTGCGGCTCAGGTGGCGCGGCGAGCCAACTGTCTGGTCCTCGGGGGTCATTCCATTGACTCGGTCGAGCCAACGTTCGGTATGGCGGTGGTGGGAGAGGTCCACCCCGACCGGATGCTCACGAACGCCGGGGCCTGCGCCGGGGACCGGCTGGTGCTCACTAAGCCGCTGGGGACGGGCATCCTCGCAACCGCGCTCAAGCGCGACGCTCTCCTCGAGACCGGAATGAGTGAGGCGGTACGCTCGATGACCACGCTGAACGATGGTGCCGCCCGGGCCGCGCTCAGGGTAGGCGTCAGCGCCGCCACCGACGTGACCGGGTTCGGGCTGCTGGGTCACCTGACTAACATCTTGGAGGCCAGCAAGGTGGCAGCCGAGATCGCCTTCGACAGCATACCTGTGCTTCCCCACGCCCGAAGCCTCGCCTCCCGCGGCGTGATCCCCGGCGGCACTCAGCGAAACCTCGCCGCAGCTGAGCGGGTGGAGTGGGCATCCGAGCTGACGGCCACTGACCGTTACCTCTGTGTCGACGCGCAGACCTCCGGGGGTCTGCTCCTCGTCGTGCCTCCCGAGCACGAGGCCGCGCTGCTGGCGGCCTTAGCCGAGGAGCAGACTCCGGCGGCGGCGGTAATCGGTCGCATCGTGGCCGGCGGCCCGGGTACTATCCGGGTCACTCGGCAGCTGGGCTAGCACAACATTCTCGCGGGCCCACCCGTACTCGCGTGTAAATCAGAGGTTTAATGGATGTCTATAGTTCGATGGACCAGCGAACGCATGGATCAGCTGGAGCGAGCAGCCCGGGACGGCCTGCGAGTCGCCCTTTCCCGCCGGGGAACCGAATATGTCGTGGTGGCGCACCGGGTCACCTCGATCGACCAGCACGAGGCGCTAGTCGGCTGGCTGCCCATGACTGGTGAAGAGCTCACCTTTCGCCTCGACGAGATCGAGAGCTTTCAGGTGATCGGGTGAGCCGAGTGGCCGTTGTTCATTTAGACGAGAGCTGTCTGGGAAACGGCCGCGAGGGTGAGAATCCTGGCGGGGCGGGTGGCCTGATCGAGGCGCGAGCCGCCCGGCAGATACAGCGCCGCGACTTCTTCAGCTATGTCCCGAACACCACCAATAACCGGATGGCCCTGAGTGGTGCAATCACCGCGCTGCGAATCCTGGCCGGTAAACGCAATCGCCTTCGCGTGCTCATGGTCTCCGATTCCGAGTACCTGGTCAAGGGCATGCGGGAATGGGCTCCCGGCTGGGCCTCTCGCGGCTGGGTTCGGAAAGCCGGCCCGATCGAGAATCTGCAGCTGTGGCAGGACCTAGCCGATTCCGTCCGTTTGCACGAGGTCCAGTGGACCTGGGTTCGGGGTCACCAGGGACACCCCAAGAACGAGTATGCCAACGATCTCGCAATCGCCGCAGCCCGCGGCGGCAAGAGCTCAGAGGGTGCCGTTGAATCAGGGTTCTTGCCCTGGCTCGAGATCAAACAGGCCAAAGGAAAGTTTGTGGGGTACGATCCCGACCTGGCCTTTGCCGCTCTGGAAAAAAGAGTTGCGGAAGGCGAGAGCTTTCCCCTGGCAGAGAGGGTGTAACCTCCCTCAGTAGAGCCCAATCCCGCAGCACGAAACCTGCTGGCAACCGAGCTCAGTTCCGCCGTCGAATCGCGTGCAAAGAATTGCGCCTCTGAGCCGAGCCAGGAGAGCACCGGTGAATCTGGAGCGACTCTTTCGTCAAATCGTGCTGAACCTTGCCGCCAGGGATCCTGGTGGTCTCCGTCGAGCCCTCAGCCTCGCAGAAGTCCGGGACGGGATCGTTCCTTATCGCGCCAACCGGCGAGCCCTGGGCATTGAGACCAGCGAAGACTACGAGCTGGCATTGCTGCAGCTTTACGGTGGGGAAGCTGGCCTGGCCCGCACCGCCCCGGTCGAGGCCCGGGCGGAGCTGGCAGGGGAGCTCGGTCGGGCTCATCCCGATCTGACCATCCTCCAGCAGCACGAGACGACCACAATCCGACTCGATCCCGCGGCAGTCGAAAAGATCCTGGATCCGGAGCCGAACCTGAGATTTGCGCCCCGGAGTTCGGCCAGCTCTCCTGAGCTTAACGCGCCGCGGAAGCGGGGTCGCAGCAA
>JBJMPB010000381.1:0-3123 GCA_045803455.1 Gemmatimonadales bacterium
CCGATGATGTTATCAGCCATTGGTGTTCCCCTGTGGTGTTGGTGTATCTCTAGCGTCCGCCACCACCCGCACCTCCGCAAAGCGCAGGACGCGACCATTGCTGATATAGCCTGGCCGGAAAACGTCCACGACGGTGCCGGGGGCGGCGGTCGTGGTGTGCACGACTTCTGCGGCCTGCATCAGGGTAGGGTCAAACGGTTGCCCCAGGCACGGAATTTCGCGTACGTCGAGACGCCGTAACAGGTCATCGAGGCGCTCACGCGCCAGCAGATTCCCCTCGACCAGGGCCGTAAGCACCTCGCGTTGGGCGAACCGGGCCCAGAACCCGTGCAATCCGGCAAGGCGACGCTGCGCTTCCTCCACACCGCGGCTGAAACGATCCCGCACTTCCAGCAATTCCGCAATGACTTCCAAGCGAGCCTCACGTCGAATGTCGCCGAGCTGGCGCGCCATGGTGTCGGTGCTGAGTTGGTTCTCCGCCAGGTGGTCGAGCTTGGCGCTCAGTTCGGCATGCAGCCGGTTGGTGGCCCGCCCCTGGAGCTGAGTCTCACGCGTCAGCGCGGTGAGCTGGCCCAGCATAGTAAACAGGTCGGGGGCAGCTTCAACAGACGGCACGGCCTCGGGCGCCACTCCCGGCAGAGGCGGTTCAGCCTCTGCCAGCTCATCCAGCCAGACAGCGACGGCTTCCAGGACGTGCCGGCGGTGTTCCGGATCAAGCCCGCTCATCGTCGTGGCTCCCGTAACACATTGAGCCAGGGGCCAGGGCCAACATAGCGACGCTCCTCAGGAAAGGCGTCAAGCAGCTCCTCCAGGTTGACCAGGGGTGGCGGACCGAACAGTCGTAAAGCTAGGCGGCTTTCAACATCGCGGAGCGCTTCATACGCCTCCCGGATACGGCGAAAGCCTTCGGGATCGCGGTCAGGTGGAGAGGCGCGTAAGGCTTGCACGTAGGCCGCCCGCACTGCTTCGTCGTCGGCGGTTTCTTCTATGCCAAGGACAGTGAATGGATCCATACTACTGTGTGCTCCTGCAGCATTAGTCGTCAAACGGGAAGAACGAAAAAATGTCCTCCAACAACCCGCGTGGCAACCGGTGTCGCCGTGGTTTTGACCGACGCCGCTTCCGGGGCACTGGTGTGGCCGTGAACTGTGGAGTCCTGCGGCTTTGGCGTTCACACTCAATAATGCACGCGATCTCCTCCTGGGTCAGGGCCGTCTCGGTTGGGGGCGAGAACATCCCTGTGAGCATCGCATCAAACATGCCCCACTCTGGCAAGGTGTCGAGCGCCGCCGAGGCCTCCCGCACTGCGTCCATGTCACGCGCGCGGCTCGCCAGCTCACGCGCTGCCCGGAGGCAGGCGCGGGCACGGTCCTCGCCATCAGCAGCCCGACTGACGCTCAGCGCCTGACCGCGTGCCAGCAGAAACCGATAAGCCAGGGGATCGGACAACGCCAGGCCGCGCCCAGCAGCGTGGTAGGCGAGGGCCGGACGACCCAGCCACAAACCGCCAGCACACAGCGCGTGGAGCTGAGCGGCTGAGGCGTGTTCGAGGTGTTGCTCGGCGTGCTTTAGCACCGCCGCAGATACCGTGAGCGGACGGTCCAGAGCCCGGAAGAGATCACAGGCGCGGGCCAGCCCGTCAATGACCTGAGCGGGCGTCGCAGCGGCGGCTGAGAGCGGGGGCACCTGTACTTTCAGCGACGTACCAAGCGCTTCCAAGATGAGCCCCTGCAGGACGGGATTCGCTGCGGTGGTGGTCAGGGCCTGTTCCAGTGGCGCTGCCGCTGCGGTGTCCCCACGCTGCTGGACAGCGATCCAGCGCAGTGCCAGCAGATAGGCTGGGTAGTCGCCTTCACTGGCGCGGGGTTCGTGCGCCAAGCGCTCGAGATCGTCGAGGGCGAGGGCTGGCTTGCCTTCTTTGATACGACGCTCAGCGCCGGTGAGGAGGAGGCGAAAGCGGCTCTGACGTACCTCGGGGTGGACGCGGTCCAGCGCCTCAGCCTCGGCCAGGAGCGCGAGCGCCTTACGAATGGCCCCGCGGCGTTCCGCCGCACGAATCAGATAGAGTAATGGCTCGAGGTCCTGCGGATGGGCCCGTCGCCATGCCTCCGCCTCGGCTTCGGCACGTTTCGGGTCGTGCCACTGGTCGTAATGGGCCACCAGGGCGCGATAGACCTGCGGCACCGGGTCAGCCACGCGAGCCCGCTCTAATAACGCCGCGCGATCAAAACAGGCCGGGAGCTGGCCAGTGCGAATGCGACGTCGGAGTTGCTGTTCGGAGTCCACCTCGAGCGTCTCCAGCACGGCTTCCGGGTCTGCCGGGAAGAGATTAACCATGTGGAGCAGCACGCGGGCACGCTCCGGGCCAGTGGTGGATAGCAGACCGGTGGCGGTGGCGGCGGTCAGGTACCCATCCCACATGGCCAGAGCGGTGTCCCACTCGCCGCGTTCCAGCGTCAGGGCAAGCAAGCGTAACATATCGGGATCGTGCTTCTCGGATGGCAACAGGCGCAGCAGGCGATCTGGAGACAAACCTTGACGGTGCCAGTGATGCAAGATCGAGACTAGAAACGTACGCCGTAGCGCCGCGGGGGCAGCCTGGAACAAGGGGAGCAGGGTCCGGACGGCCGCCAGAGCCTGCCGTTCATCAGGCGCTGCCAGCGCCTGGGAGAGCTGCCTGAGCTGGGTGCGGGCGATAGTACGATGACCACTGACGTGCTCGATCAAGGTGGTAACGGTGGGCGAGCGCTCTGCTGGCAGGCCGTTTTCTCCCACGAGCCGACGCAGCACAGGGACCAGACGCGCCGGGCCGGAGTCGGGAGGGATACCGGAGAGATTCGCCAGCACGGCAGCATCGGCGTGCCGATAGAACGCATCCAGGGCGCGAATCAAGAGTTTCCAGGGGGCGAGCAGCGAGTGCCGCGGAATCTCATCCAGGGTGGTGAGGGCACCTGCCGGTAATGGACCAGTGGTCACCGCCGTCAAGGCGTCAGACACGGCGCGTGCCATGCGCTTCAGGGGATGATCGGCTGGCAACACAGACGACTCGGCCAGCACTGCAGGATCTGTCAACCCACGGGTGAGGATGACTTCGAGTTCACGCCGACGTGATGCATCCGCGGT
>JBJMPB010000447.1:0-3913 GCA_045803455.1 Gemmatimonadales bacterium
GGGCGGTTCGAACCAGCCCTCGTCCAGGCGGCCGTTCGCGCAGGGTGGATACGTCGAGGTCGCCATAGAGCGTTAAGGCGAGCGAGCGTGGGATCGGCGTTGCAGTGAGCAGCAGCACGTCCGGGGCAACACCCTTCCCGATAAGCGCGGCCCGCTGCTCCACACCGAACCTGTGCTGCTCGTCGATGACCACCAGCCCCAGGTGCTTGAACGTCACCCCTTCCTGGAGCAAAGCATGGGTGCCCACCGCAAGCCGAGCCTGGCCTGTAGCGAGACGTTTGCGCACTGCCGCCTTCTCCGCCGGCGTCTGGCGGCCGAGCAGTAGCTCGGGCCGGAGCCGGAGCGGCTCCAGCAGTTTCTCCAGGGTAGCGCCGTGCTGCTCCACCAGCAGCTCAGTGGGTGCCATCAGCGCCGCCTGGAAGTCGTTTTCCAGGGCCAGCAGCATCGCAAAGAGCGCGACCACCGTCTTTCCCGTTCCCACATCGCCCATGAGCAGGCGGTGCATACGGTCGGGCGATGTCATATCACCGGTGATCTCGCGCAGGGCCTGTTGCTGATCGCCGGTCAGCTCCCACGGCAGGCTCTCGCGCAATCGGGTGGTCAGGTCCCGTTTGAGGCTGAATGCCACGCCGCTTCGATGGCGCTTGGCGACTACCCGTGCCCGGATGAGCATCAACTGCAGATCGAAGAGCTCGTCGAAGGCCAGGCGTCGGCGCCCGCGCTCAGCTTCCTCCAAAGCGCGAGGACGGTGCACCGCCTGAAGCGCCTCCGGAAGCGAGGGCAATCGCAGACTCGCCGGCAGTGCTGCCGGCAGTACGTCTTCCGCGAGTGGTATCAGCGCGTCGAGGTGCCGGTCGATCAGCGAGCGAATGACTTTGTGACTCAGCCCCTCCGTCGCCGGATAGACCGGCAGCACCTTGCCGCTGAACAGCGGGTCACCATCGGTTTCGAGGTCGGCGAGAATGACAAATTCGCGGGGTGCCATCTGGCGGCCGTGATAAAAGCGGACCGGTCCAGACACCAGAAGCGTCTGTCCCACCACGATTGTGCGATCGAGAAATGGCTGACCGGGCCACACGCACTCGAGCAGTCCGCTTTCGTCCCGGAGAACCGCGTGAAAGATTCGGAGGCCTCGACGGGTGGGGAGAACGCCTTTGGTGACCACCCGGCCCATGCAGGCAACCTCCTGCCCGACTTCTGCCCGGGCCAGTGGAGTTAGCGTTGACGCGTCGATGTAACGATGGGGGAGATGCCAGAGAAGATCGCGAGCGGTACGGATGCCCAGCCGCCCGAGGCCTTCGGCGCGCCTTTCCCCAATCCCCTTGAGAAACTGAACTGGGGTGTCCAGCCGGACGGCGCCGGCGGTCCTGCTGGGCATGATACTACGAGGCCGGGACCGGGGCCTCAGCCAGGAGGTTCTCGGCGAACCGCTCAGGATCGAACGGCTCCAGATCCTCGACCGACTCGCCGAGACCGATGAACCGAATCGGCAGAGCCAGCTCCCGGCGCAGCGCTGCGACGGCGCCGCCCCGAGCGCTGCCGTCCAGCTTGGTAACGATGAGGCCGGTCGGTGACACGGCCTCGGCGAAGAGCCTACCCTGTTGCACCGCATTTTGACCAACGGTTCCGTCGAGCACCAGCAGGGTCTCGTGAGGTGCGCCAGGCAGCCGCCGACCTACTACCCGGGTGATCTTGCGGAGCTCGTCCATGAGACCCTCCTGGGTGTGCAGCCGGCCCGCTGTATCAACGATGACGGTGTCCAGACCCCGGGAGCTTGCGGCGTCGATCGCATCGAAAGCGACCGAAGCTGGGTCTCCCCCGGGCGCGCCAGCAACACAGGGCAGGCCCAAACGGTTGGCCCAGATCTGCAACTGCGCCACCGCACCGGCCCGGTAAGTATCCGCGGCGGCAAGCAGGACCTTGCGGCCTTCCTTCTGGAGCTTCCAGGCCAGCTTGGCGGCAGTGGTTGTCTTTCCCGTGCCATTGACACCGACAATGAGAATGACCGTGGGCCCAGAACTGGCTCTGGCAACGTTTCCCGGATCCTCAGCGCCGCGCAGCATTTCGGCCAGTCGATGCTGCAGGGATCGCTTCAGGTCAGCTTCGGTCTTGAGTTTTCCCCGCCGGACCTCGTCCTCTAACGCTTCAGTGAGCTCCACCGTAGCGGCTACACCGAAGTCGGCCTCGATCAGAACCCGTTCCATGTTCTCCAGATCATCGGCATTGAGTCCGCGCATGAGCGCACCGACATCCGTGAGCGCAATCCGCTTGATCCGGGACCAGACGCTTGGTTTATCCGAACTTCCCAGCCTGTTGGATTTCATCCCTTGCTCTTGCAGTCCATTGGAAGGGAATCTATCACGTCAGCGAAGTCCCAGTCGGCGACGCGCCAACCATTCTCCAGAGAACGCGAGTATGCAGAGCCCGAACAGCCAGAGCCAATCGCGGGCCGCGGTACTTCCCCTGGGCCGGAGCAGCCGAGGCTCATGCGGAGCCAAGGTAACGGTGCGCGGCAGTAATTCATCGGAGTACTGTTCGACCGCCACTGTACCCTCGCCTCCGGATGCCAGGCGGTATCGATAAACGCCGGGCGAACGCCAGATGGTGGCGCGGCCATCGCCGTCGAAGAACAGCGTGTCGCCCCGGGCGCTGTCGCCGGACCAGGTGAGGGCCAGGGGGGAGGGCTGCCCTGCCCCGACCCACTCGAAGACGATAGGCCGGCCGTTCGCGACTACGGGCTGCACCGGTCGAGCTTGTCCCTGCGTGGAGTCGGCGCCGCCCAGGAGCCAACTGGTGGTCTCGGCGACCCACGATCGATAGCTCTGCTCGCTCGCGCCGCCCCGAAACGCCCAACGCCATAGACCATTCACCGCGACGGTAACACGGCGAACACGACCATCTTGTTTGCCGTACACCGCCGGGCGCTGGAGGCCCCGGCGGCCGAGCTGCGCGCTGAGTGCCACCCACGACCCCCGGTCTGGTTCCCCTGGCGTCAGATCGATAGCCGGAGGGAAGGAGTCGAGTGGTTGTCCCAAGAAAGCACCGGATAATGGAGAGTCACCTGGTGCGAGTAGATACCAGTCTCCCGGTTGCGTCTGGCCAGTCTCGCCACTAATCCAGGTCCAGAGCCCACGAGCTCGGCTTCCGCCTGCCGCGCCCCCAACCGGGCCCTTCAGAACCAGGAGATCGGCGCCTCGCGCGGCACGCCGTACCTGGTCAAGTGAAACGGGTCGCAGATCCGACATCGACCGCCAGCGGCTGCCCTCCAGCTTGACGTAGCCTCGGACTGGCAGCTGGCTGACCTCGCGGATGGTCCTGTAAAGGAAGCGGCTATCCCAGTCTGCTGCTCCCGCGAGCAGAACGACACCGGGCGTGGCAGCTACGGTGACAATGTGGAGTCGCGTGTCGGTGCGCGGCTCCGGATCCTGGTTGCCGAGCAGCGACACCTGGAGGACATGATCGCCCGGTTTTAATCGGGCAGTGGGAATCACTATGCGAGCTCGATCTTCACCTTCCACTCGGAGCCGGACCCTTCGACGGGCAAGTCCGGTTCCATTAGTGGAGACCTGGACCGTGGCCGTGTCTCTCTTTGTATCCGGCGGTGGTTGAATTACCACATCCAGTCGGATGGAGTCGCCCGCGGTTACCCTGCGAGCGCCGGTCACGCGCATGATCGACCAGTCGGGATGCCGGTCTCGAGGGAATAGCCGGACGCCGCTGCGAGCGAGAATGTCCGCCGGGATTTCCGGCACATCCTCGATCTCGCCGTCGCTAATCACGATGATGGGCCGATCCGACGCTGAAGCGGCCAGGAGTGATGGCGCGAGTAGCGAGCGTCCGCGAGTGGGTAAGGAGTCGGCGCCCGCGCGCTCATCGCCGAAATCACGAATTTCTCCCCAGCGGCCAGCAGAGT
>JBJMPB010000457.1:0-5772 GCA_045803455.1 Gemmatimonadales bacterium
CACCGCCACCTCGGACCGTTGTCAGCGACCTACCGCGCGAGCGCTTCCGGACGCCGAAACTGTGTTTGTCTGCTCCTCGCTGTTGCTGGTCAGGTCGCTGGCCGCAGCACGACGCCGTGCGGAACCTCACCGGTGGTGACCATGCGCCACAAGGCGATGAGCAGCTTTCTGGCTAGGGCGACGATCATGGTGGTCTTGCGCGCGCCCTGGGCGCCGCTGGTCCGCGCCCGATACCACTGCGCGAGCGCGCTCTCCTTCTGGAACATCAGAAAGCGCCAGGCGAGCTGGATCAGACCGCGGCGCACCCGGGCATTGCCGGACTTGGCCAGCCCCTTTTCCCGCCGTTTGGATCCGCTCTCGTCGGGCGAGCCCGTGAGCCCGGCGTAGCGTGCAACCGCCCGGCGGTCGCGCAGATCGCGCGAGAGGACCTCCTGCACCAGCATGTCCGCCGTCTCGACGCCGACGCCGGTGATGCTGGCCAGGAGGCGTACCATGGCGTGCGGTCCCGTCTTCGGAGCCTGCTCCAGGCGGTCCAGGCGGGCTTGCTCGATTGCCGAGATCTGCTCGCGCACCATCGCCAACCGCGCCAGGTCGCGCCGGAACTCCTCCAGCATATTGGGCGGGATCGGCAGCTCCTCTGGCGTGCGCAGGGCTCCAAGGCGTTGCGGCGCGCGGCGCAACTCGGGCTTGAAGCCGCGGATGCCGAGCCGGGCCAGGGCGCCCTTCATGCGGTTGACGATACGGGTGCGTTCACCGACCAGGCTTTCACGCTCGCGGCTCGGCCGCTTGGCGTCCTCCGCCTCGGCCGAGGGCACCGCCACCATCCCGCAATGCCCCCGCTCACCTCGCAGCCAGCCCAGGAACACCCGCATCAGCATCGCCGTGTCGAGCCGATCGGTTTTTGCCCGCTTGTGCTCGCGGGAGATCGCCACACTTGTCGGGTGGATGACATGCACCTCGATGCCGCGCGCGCAGCCATCGCGCCAGCCAGAAGCCGTCACGGCCAGCCTCGTACGCGACCGCAGTTCGGGTGATCGGGCGCCCAGCCCTGGTCGCTTCGTCCTGCCAGCGCTGCAGCAACCGGAGCAAGGCCTGCTCGTCCGGATCCAGCTTCTTCAGCGGTTGACGCTCGATGCCGGGAACGGTCCCGGCGACCAGCCAGCTCGACTGGCTCAACTCGATCACGGCGATCAGCGTGTTGTCCTGCTGCAACGGGACAAGGGACCTGCTCAGATCGTTTGGTTGGGTCATGGGAACTACTCCATGGGTGGCTGCCTGCGCCGATGGTGCTCCACCCTCGCCGCCTGCCCCATAGTTTCTCGTCACCGAGGCCCTGTCCGCCCCATTACAGGGCGGCCTTCGCTTGCTCCGCCGCTCCTCTACCCCCTCCGCCATCCCCTCCCTTGCGGTCGGGATACCGCCGCCTCGCAGCGACGGGACGAGTGGGGCTTACCCTGTTGTCCAATGGAGAGAGGCGGATGGGGAGGCTGCGTCCTATAGTCCGACGGGTCACATTGCCACCGTCACCGATCAGCGCACTCGGCGATCCGACCCGTTTGCCCTTTTGGCTCCGGCCTGACAGGCACCTTTGGCCGGTTGATGCTTACGGACCTTGACAATGGACGTTCACTTGCGTTCAGCCCTCCATCCTCTGCTGGGCCGCCTCCGGATTGGTGCTCCCAGATTGTGGCCGTTGTCCCCGAAGCTTCACACGTTGGATTGCTCCTTCGCATGTCCGGGTAGCAGCACTTGGGTGGACAAGGTTCCCTCACGGGGTCGGGTAAGGAGATCGCATTGCTGCGATCTCCTCCCCTCAGAACCGTGCGTGCGAGTTGCCCCGCACACGGCTCAAGCCTCCGCGGTGGGAAAGAGATCCCCAGCCGCACGGAGCATCCGATGCTGGTTTCGCCCTACGGGCGGCTTTCGACACCCGTCCTTCGGTCCGTTCAGCTTGCGCCGTCTAACGTCTCCGTCGGTTGAGGCACCCAGTTTCATCGCTCCGCTGAGACCCGCCGGAAGTCTGCACCCTTTCAGGTTGGGTATCCCCGCTGTCGCGGCCCTATCCGCCCCATTACAGGACGGCCTTCGCTTCTTCCGGCATCCTCTACCCCCTCCGCTGTGGCCCTTCCTTGCGGTCGGGTTTCCGCCTTCGACGGGACGGATGGGGCTTACCCTGTTGTCCGATGGGGAGTTTGATCGGGTCGGTTGCGTCCTGCCATCCGGCGGGGGTGTCGTCATCGTTGTCGGCAGCTGGAAACCGACAATCCTACCCGCTTACCTTTTGGTCCAGGCCACCAGCCTCTTGGGCCTGTTCTACATCACGGACTTCAACGAACGTTCGCTTGCGCTCAACCTTCCGATCTCCGCTAGGGCCGGTCCGGATCGAGGCTCCCAGGCCTCAGCCCATTGTCCCCGGCGCTTGGCACGTCGGATCTCTCCTTCGCACCGCCGGGTAGCGGCACCCAGATGAATGGGGTCTTCTCTCTGTGAAGCACTCCTTTCCTTATCGGACCTTGCGCCGCTGATATCAAGTTAGTTGTATATCAGCAACTCAGGTCGCACCCAGTCGATGTAAGCCGGGTACCTGTCCTTGACAACGATCTTCCACTCCGCCATTGGACAGGGTTCGGTCATCAGTTTGCCGTTGGGATACAGCATGTGGCGGGAGCGGGTCCGGCCATAGACGAAGTCGGGTAAGGAGATCGCATTGCTGTGACCTCCTCCCCTAAGAACCGTGCGTGCGAGTTGTCCCGCACACGGCTCAAGCCTCTGCCGTCTTATACCCGACCTGCTGATGGTGCCGATGATGACACCACCGATGCAGGAGGCGCAGGTTCCCCGTGTCGTCCCCGCCGCCCTTGTGGCGCGGCTTGACGTGATGCCCGTCCATCATACCGACGTCCTCATCCGGGTCGAACGGGACGCCGCATTCGGCGCAGGCGTAGCCTTGGGTGCGCAGGAGTTCCTGCCGTCGCTTGGAGAGGGATTGCGCCTCCAGTCTCTTCCGCCGCCGCTCGTCCCAATAGGGCCGGGCGTCCGGGTCTAGGGGACTGGCGCGCCCCTTGACCTTCGTGTGGCGGACGATCCTGGTGTCGCTGTGCCAGGGGAGGATGGCCGACCCCGGCAGCGATGCATCCGCAAAGTTCCACACCCGCGAGCGGGTCGGCCTGAAGTAACGGGCCTTGACCCATCTTTTGCTTTTCGTCGGGTGCCGCCGCCTGGCCCATGCCCACAGCATCTGCCAGACCCGGTGGTCGGCATACTGGAAGGTTCGGGCCGAGCAGGCGTGGCGGTAGTACAAGGTCCAGCCCCGGATGACCGGGGCCAGATCCCGCACGACCTTGCCGGCGGGAGCCTGCTTGTTCTGGTTCAGGTACGCCTTGATCCGGCGCAGGTGCGCCAGCACCTTGTCCTTCTCCGGGGTGATCAGCAGTTTCCCGTTGCGGAACTTCCGGGCCGTGAACCCGAGGAAGTTGAAGCCCTCGTCGATCGAGACGATGCGGGTCTTCTCCCGGTTCAGCACAAGCCCCCTCTCGGCGAGGAACGCCTCGATGCTGGGAAGCACGTGCTGTTCCAGGATTTCCTTTGACGGCGCGGTCACGAGGAAGTCGTCGGCGTACCGGATCAGGACGACGCTCTTGTCCATCCCCTTCTTCGTCACGGCCTTGACGGGGTTGCCGTCGCGGTCCTCGCACCCGAAGAGGCGCTCCATGCCATCGAGGGCGACGTTCGCCGCCAGGGGTGAGATGATTCCCCCCTGTGGCGTACCCGCTTCGCTGGCGCTCCAGGTACCCATGTCGATCGACCCGGCCTTGAGCCAGCGTTCGATCGTCCCCGTGAAGGTCGGCAGCCTCGCCAGCAACGGCTGGTGGGCGATTCCGTCGAAGCAGCCGGAGATGTCCGCGTCGAGGATCCATCGGCTTGACCCTTTCTGGCCAAGGGCGATGTAGATCGCCTCGACCGCGTCCATCGCGCACCGTCCGGGTCGGAACCCGTAGCTGTTCGCCTCGAAGCGCGTTTCCCATTCGGGCTCCAGCGCCAGCTTGACGACAGCCTGCATCACGCGGTCCTTGACGGTCGGGATGCCGAGGGGCCGGAACCGACCCGGCTTGCCCGCCTTGGGGATGTAGACCCTCCGGACAGGCTTCGGCTTGTATCCCTTGAGCTCCAGACCGTTCTCCAGCAGCGTCACCCGGTCCTCCGGCGTCGTGCACACCACGCCGTCGATGCCGGGCGTATTCCTGCCCGCGTTGCGCTGGGTCACTTGGCGGATCGCTAGCAGCTTCGCGGACCGGGAGCGGACGAGCAGCTTTTGCAGGTTTTTCACCCGCGCCCCGTCGCCCGCCTTCGCGGCACGGAAGATCCGGTTCTGGATACGCCGTACGACGGCCTCCGCCGCGGTCCAATCCACGTCGGGCCACGTCATCGGCTCGCGCCCGTCGGTCTGTTCGGCTTTCGCCATCCAACGTCTCCGATCGGTACTGACGTCCAGTTCCCTCGCTTCCGCTGAGACCCGCCGGAAGTCTGCGCCCTTTCGGGCTGGGTATCCCCGCTCTCGCGGCCCTATCTCCGCCATTACAGCGGAGCCTTCGCTTTCTCCGGCATCCTCTACCCCCTCCGCCGTCACCCTTCCTTGCGGTCGGGTTTCCGCCCTGGGGCGGGACGAGTGGGGCTTACCCTGTTGCCCGATGGGGAGTTGCGACCGGGGCGGCTGCGTCCTTTCGTCCGGCGGGGATTGATGTCACCGTCGCCAGTGGCACCACCTGGCGATCCGACCCGCGTACCTTTTGGTCCAGGCCACCAGCCTCTTGGGCCTGTTTTACGTTACGGACTTTAGACGGACGTTCACTGGCGTTCAGCCTTCCGGTCTCCGCTAGGGCCGGTCCGGATCGAGGCTTCCAGGCCTTAGCCCATTGTCCCCGGCGCTCGGCACGTCGGATTGCTCCTTCGCACTGCCGGGTAGCGGCACCCAGGTGAATGGGGTCTTCTCTTGGTGAAGCACTCCTTTCCTTATCAGGCCTTACGCCACCCATGCCCAGGTGTGATGGAACATGGGCGACTCAGGTCGCACGGCGCCGGCATACAGAGGGTTGTGCAGAATATTGCCGAGCGTGCAGCGATTGGGACGATGCCATTCGAGCTGCCCCCGGTTCAGGCCACCCCAAGCCCGACAGGGCAGTGCGATCTGATGATCAACCAGGTGGCGCAGGACCGCACCGACTGTCCGTTCACGTTCGAATACTGCAAAGAGCAGGGCGACAACAGCGCGGGCCTCCTCGTCGGGATCCTGGATGACTTCACCTGACGGCAGGCGCTGATAGCCTATTGGCACAGGCTGCCAGAGTTCCCCGCGCGCGGCCTTGGCCTGCCGCCCGGCCAGCATGCGCGCCTTCAGCATGTGCAGCTCGGCCTCGCTCATCGTGCCCTTCAGTCCCAGCAGAAGCCGGTCGTTGAAGTTGCCAACGTCGTAAATGCCTTCGGTGTCGCCGAGCAACGTCCCGAACACGGCGCAGATCTCGAGCAATTGATGCCAGTCGCGACAGGAGCGCGCCAGGCGGGACATCTCGATGCCGAGAATGATGCCGACGTGGTCCAATCCGACCTCCGCAACCAGGCGCTGGAAGCCGGGCCGGCCTTCGATCGACTGCCCTGAACGGCCGAGATCGTCATCGATCACAACCACTTGGTCGGCGGACCAGCCGAGTTGGGTGGCGCGCTCGACCAAGGCATACTGAAGCCGGGTCGACTCCTGATTACGCTCGATCTGCTGCG
>JBJMPB010000512.1:0-7410 GCA_045803455.1 Gemmatimonadales bacterium
GTGTTGGCCGTGGTTCCCGTTGAGACCGAGTTTGCCCACCCTACCGGGCCGGGGGCCGAGGCCACTTGCACTGACTGTGGGGGAGGAGGAGGGGGAGGGGGCGGGGGCACCTCGGGCCCGCCGCCAGGTCTCTACATGGCGTACTCGCACTTTACAAAGGATTTTGAAGGTTGGTTGAAGGGCAGTCCCGAGTTTGAGTACCACATTCTGGGCCAGTCGGGCGTCACCGACTCGTTGCGGGACTATCAGTGTGCCGGTGGAGCGGCAGGCGGATACTACCACTTCGACCAGAACGACTTGAATTGGACCGGCAGCGTTCTGCTCTTCAGCCAGGCCCAACTCAACAACTACAAGTCGGCTCACCCCAATCAGAACTTTCGGGTCATAGCCCTGGAAGACGATGACACTGGGTGCGTCATCAAGTTCGACGCCAATCGCTTCAAAAGCGTTATCAGCACCATTCAGGCGCAGTATCCCAACCTCACCGGTGCCAAGGACACCACGAGCTCCACTCTGGCCAAGATTATCAGGCGAGCCAATGCGCTCCAGAAGATTCTGTCAGCGGTGTACTCGTTCATCACCACTCAGGACGATTTCATCGGAAACGCAATCGAAGACGTGGTGGTCGGCCAGTCCTATCCCAACGCGAATTGGGTCATCAAAGGTGAAAACAATGTCACCAGCGGCTGGGCCAAACTGGAGATGCGCTGATATGAGAGGCACCCTCCCGATCGGTCTGCTCTGCATCCTGGCACTTTCGATGGGCATCCCCACCCGAGCGTGGAGTCAGTGGTCTCTCGGGCTTGGCGTCGGGGCAGACCGGTTCTGGGGCGGGTCCCTGGAGAATGGCCCGGAGCAGAAGTCCTTCCGCCCTTACCGTCCTACTGTCTTCTCGGTTGGAGCAGAGCGTCGCTTTGGGAGATTCGCGCTGGGCCTTCGCGCCACGTACACGGAAGCGGCTCTGGGTCTCGAAGGTGAAGGGGCTGTCGTCGCGGTCAAGGATGCATTCGAGGTAATAGGGCTTGCGCCCGAGATCAGCTACCGAATTGCGGCGCTCGGGCCCAACCGGCTGGTTCTCCATGCCGGGCCTCTTATCGAATTCTGGCACCCGATAGACTCGGAGTCGCGCACCCGGGCGGGGGCACGCGGAGCCGCGTCTCTGCTGGTTCCGCTGGGCGGCCGGTTCGGCCTCTCAGTCGCCGGCAGCCTCGCGGTTATCTCCTCACCCTTCAATAGTGATGAGTTACTGGAGCAATACGAACGTCAAGCACTCTGGCGGAGGGGCTTTTCGGGCGCGCTGCAGTACCTGTTCTAGCTGCAGTACCTGTTCTAGGGGAAAAGGTTCGATGATGTTGCCTGGGGCGGAGCGAAGCGTGCGCACAACCCATCGCTCATGGTGGCGTCATCGGATCTGTCCACCCTCGAAGAACTCCACCACGCCGGTCTCCAGCGAGTACTCCGCACCGACCACCCGGAGGCCTCCATCCTGGATCAGTTGTTCCAGCACCTCGGACCCGTGTCGCAAATGGTCGACCGATGCCCTGATATTGGCGCGCACCGCCTGCTGGATCAGGGCATCGCGATCATGTCTCAACGGGGTGGCCAAGAGGCTCTCCACCGACGGCCGCACCCGGTCCACGATCGCCCGGAGATTGCGGGATTGATTTTCGGTGGGGCGCTGCAGCTCCTCCAGCGTAGCGAGAATGGCGCCGCACTGCGAGTGGCCCAGAACCAGCACCAGCCGCGTCTCATACCGCGCCGCGGCAAACTCCACGCTGCCAACCTGCGAGGGTGCCACAATGTTCCCAGCCACCCGGATCACAAACAGGTCACCCAGGCCCTGATCGAAAACGATCTCTGCCGGCACCCGCGAATCGGAGCAGCCGAGAACGATCGCGAAGGGTTGTTGCCCCGCGGCCACTTCAGACCGCCGGGTTCCCGTGACGGCGTCGCCCGAGCGGCTGCGCTCAGAGACAAACCGGAGATTGCCGGCCCGCAGCCGCTCGAGAGCCTCCGCCGCTGGAACCATTATTGAGACTGCCGAGCCCAGGCCAGAGCGGCGCCTACGGCTCGGCGCCAACCAGCCATCAGCTTCTCGCGCTCTATCGCATTCATCCGTGGCTCGAATCGGGTAAAACGGCGGCCCGCAAGGAACTCGTTGGTGGTCTTCCAAACACCCACCGCCAATCCTGCCAGGCCGGCGGCCCCCAGGGCGGTGGTCTCGACCATGTCGGGCCGCTCCACCGGAATTCCCAGGATATCTGCCTGGAACTGCATCAACCAGTCGTTGGCTGCGGCGCCTCCATCCACCCGCAGCGTAGGAACATCGAGATGATCTCCTCCCGTCATCGCGGCCAGCAGCTCCGCACTGTTGTATGCCATTGCCTCCAGAGCGGCGCGAACCATGTGCGCCCGGCTGGTGCCCCGGGTTATGCCGGTGATGGTGCCTCGCGCTTCCGGCTCCCAGTACGGCGTTCCCATTCCCACAAACGCGGGCACGAGATACACGCCACCCGTGTCGGGAACGCTGCGGGCATACTTTTCACTCTCCGCCGCGTTGCTGAGAACATTCAAGCCATCCCGAAGCCACTGAACGGCGGCCCCGGCAATGAATACGCTTCCCTCCAGCGCATACCACGGCTCTCCCCCGGGTCCGCAGGCTACTGTAGCCAGAAGCCCGCGCCCCGGGACCGGCGGTCGTGAGCCGACAAACACCAGCAAAAAGGCCCCGGTACCATAAGTATTCTTTGCAAGCCCCGCCTCAACGCAGCCCTGACCGAACAATGCGGCCTGCTGGTCACCCGCCAGACCACCAATGGGAATCGAGAAGCCCAGGTGAGTCGAGTCCGACTCACCTACAATTTGGGATGAGCTGGTCAGCGAAGGCAGCACCTCGCGAGGTACGCCGAAAAGCGCGAGCAGGTCGGCATCCCAGTCCCGCGACCGAATGTCGTAGAGCAAGGTGCGCGAGGCGTTGGTGTGATCGCTGACGTGAATCCGGCCACCGGTGAGCTTCGCCACCAACCAGCTCTCGATCGTACCCGCCGCCAGATCTCCCCGAGCAGCGCGCGCCCGCAGCCCGTGATCCCGCAGCAGCCACTCCAGCTTCGTCGCGGAGAAGTACGGATCGGCCACTAGGCCGGTGTGCTCCCGCAGCATCCCTTCCAGGCCCGCCTGTCGCAGCTCCTGACAGCGAGCGGTGGTCCGTCGATCCTGCCACACGATGGCGGGCCCGACCGGCGCGAGAGTTCGCCGGTCCCACAGCAGCACGGTTTCCCGTTGGTTCGTGATACCCAGCGCGATGGGCTTTTCCCCCGAAGCGGAGAGCGCTTCCCGCATGGCGTCGACCGAGACCCGAAAGATCTCGTCCGCGTCATGCTCCACCCATCCAGGTTGGGGAAAGTGCTGAGTGAATTCCCGGTACCCTCGACCCAGCACCCGGCCGTCCTGATGAATCACCAGAGAGGTTGATCCCGTGGTTCCTTGATCCAGCGCGAGAATCGATGGCACTAGTCGATGATCCGGGCCACGTCCTTAGGGGCGACGACACCGCGGTCCGTGACGATCGCCGTAATCAACTCGGCCGGGGTCACATCGAAAGCCGGATTCCACACCCCGACTCCGATCGGTGCGGAACGCTGACCCCGCCAGGCCATGATCTCCTCGGGTGAACGCTCTTCGATCGGGATTGCCGCCCCGTTGGGCGTGGCCACATCGATGGTGGAGGAGGGCGCTGCCACGTAGAAGGGGATCTTATGGGCCCGGGCAGCAAGGGCTAACCCATAGGTGCCGATCTTGTTGGCCACATCGCCGTTTCGGGCAATGCGGTCGGCTCCCACAAAGACCGCCCGCACATCGCCTAGGCGGAGGCGGCTGGCCACCATGCTGTCGGCAATGAGGGTGACCGGCACGCCGGCCCGCTGCAGCTCCCAGGCGGTGAGCCGGCTGCCCTGGAGCAGGGGCCGGGTCTCGGGCACGATCACGTGCGGCTCGCCTCGGGCGCGGTGCTGTACGTACACCGGCGCGAGCGCGGTTCCGATACCACCGGTCGCCAGCGCCCCGGCGTTGCACACGGTGCACACCGTGGCTCCATGCGGAATCAAGGGCGCGCCCAGCTCCCCGATCCGGTCGCACATCCGGCGGTCCTCATCCCAGATGGCATTGGCCTCTTCCAGCAAGGCATCATACAGCCCGTGCCCCTGCCGGACCGCGGCTTCCGCTCGCCGCGCCATACGATCCAGCGCCCACTGGAGATTGACGGCCGTCGGCCGGGTCGCCCCCAGCTGTAAGCATGCTTCGCGTATGCCCGACAAGCCTTCCTGTCCCACTGGCCTTCCCGCACCCCCACTTCCCAGCTTCCCCGCCGCCATCACCACTCCCATCGCCGCCGCGATGCCGATCAGCGGGGCGCCTCGCACCCGGAGCGAGCGAATCGCCTCGGCCAGCTCCTCCAGCGTCCCAAGCACGAGATAACGCTCTTCCTCCGGGAGCAGCGTCTGATCGAGAATCCGGATCGTCCGATCCGTACTCCACCCGATGGGTTCGGGAATGGTGGTGGGCATGAGCAGAAGATAGTCGCGAGTCGCGAGTCGCGAGTCGCGGCAGCGGGATACCGGAGTGCCTGCGCCTGTGTAGGTTTGAGAGGTTTGTGCCAACCATCTCTCGACTCATGACTCGCGACTGACTATGTCCTCTTCGCTCACATTCGACCTCACCGACGGCATCGCCCGAGTCACCATCAACCGTCCTGACAAGCTCAATGCTCTGAACGCCATTGTCATCGCCGAGCTGGGCGACGCGGTTACCCGGATCGAAGCTGATTCCGCCATCCGGGGAGTCATCGTCACTGGAGCGGGCAGCAAGGCATTTGTGGCCGGAGCTGACATCAATGAGCTGACCGAGCAGGGTGCAACCGGAGGCCAGAAGCGGGCGCTCGCGGGGCAGGCGGTATTTCGCCGCCTGGAGCGCTGCGGTAAGCCGGTTATCGGCGCGGTGAACGGATTCGCTCTGGGAGGAGGCTGTGAGCTGGCAATGGCTTGTCATCTCCGGATTGCAAGCGAAAACGCAAAGTTTGGTCAGCCCGAAGTCAAACTGGGCATCGCCCCGGGCTACGGGGGTACGGTCCGGCTACCCCGCCTCGTCGGCAGAGCCCGGGCGCTCGAGCTGCTGCTCACCGGTGACATGATCGATGCAGAGGAGGCCCGGCGGATCGGATTGGTCAACCGGGTGGTGCCGGCGGACCGGCTGATGGCAGAGGCGGACTCACTGCTCCGAGCGATTCTGGCCAACGGTCCTCTCGCAGTTCGCGCCTGCCTCGAGGCGGTGGACATGGGCTCGGACATGACGCTGGATCAGGCTTTGTTGCTCGAGGCCGGATACTTTGGCCTGCTCTCCGCCACCGAGGACATGCGCGAGGGCACCAAAGCCTTCGTGGAGAAGCGGAAGCCCGGCTTCAAAGGGAAATAGTCGCCCTGTAATTTCCCTCCCAAACCGACTATTTTTTGGGGATGCAGAACAGGGGGAAACCCCCGAAAAACTGTCGGCTTCGGGGTCGCACCGGCAGGTTGGTGAGCCTCTGCGCTGCGGTGCTCGCGGTGGGTTGCGATGAGCGCGAACGCCTGACTTTTCCCACTCCGAGCGATGGTGTTGGACCGATCACCGTGATCGATCGGCCCAACGCCCCGGACACGACGGTCACGGCCGGGCCCGACTACTTCGTGAACGGGCGGACTATCGATCCGGATGGCGTGGACACCGTCTATTTTTTGGTCATCGGCGGCAACCAGAACTTTCAACCGTTCGTCCCCCGCCCGCCCAGCGATACGGTGCGGTTTGGCTTGCCCATCACCACGGCGGGCCGCGAGGGTGACACGATCCAGGTACAGATCCGCGGGGTGGATTCTGAGGGGAATCCCGGGAACACCTCTTTCCGGCAGATCTTCGTTCAGTAGTGCGGCTGCGGAACCTGATCGCCCGAGGGTATCGGAATCTGGCGGACCTGGAGCGGGAGGCTCCGCCGCGCGGCGTTGTCCTGCTCGGCGCCAACGCGCAGGGCAAGACCAACCTGCTGGAGGCGGTCTACTACCCGGTATTGTTCCGCTCTTTCCGCGGTGCAGCGGACCAGCAGGTGAGCGGCGGCAGTCTTGGCTTCCACGTTGAGGCGGAGCTGGATGGTTCCAGCGGCCACGTGGTGGCCGCCACCTATCAGGCCCGAAGGAAGCGCATCACAGTCGATGGCGAGGAGATTCGAAGGCTCGCCGACGCGGTAGGAACCTGGCTGGCCGTCTCGTTTCTGCCTTCCGATCTCTGCCTGGCCTCGGGACCGGCCGCCACTCGGAGGCAGTATCTGGATCGGTTGCTGTCACTCGCCAGCAAGCATTATCTCCTGGCGCTCAGCCGCTACCGCGCAGCGCTGGCGCAGCGGAACAGCGCGCTACGGCAGGGCCGGGCCGATCTGGCGCAGGCCTTCGATGGGCCGCTGAGCGCCGCCGGTGCCGATGTGATCTGGGCGCGACTCCAGTTCGTGAAGTGGGCGCAGCCGCAATTCACGGCCGAGTTCGATTGTTTGGGCGAGCACGGCGCTGCCCGGCTGGAATACCGCGGCAGGAGCGAGCTCGCGCGACGGGAGGCCTGGACCGCGCTCCTGGCGGCAAGTGCGGCAGAGGATCGGGCGCGGGGCATGACGATGATTGGGCCGCACCGGGACGACCTGATCCTGGAAATCGGAAATCGCGGGCTCCGGGACTACGGCTCGACCGGACAGCAGCGCAGCGCGGCGGTTGCCCTGAAGCTGATCGAGATCGCCGCACTCCGCGAGGCCCACGGCACTGAACCGGCGCTGCTGTTGGACGACGTTTTTGCCGAGCTGGATCGAGACCGTCAAACCCGGTTGGCGCTGCGGTTGATGGGACCGGAAGATCGGCAGGTGTTCGTGACCAGCCCGCGAGCCGACGAGCTGCCGCCCAATCTGGAGCTGCCGGTGTGGACGGTGGAGAACGGAAGGATCACGTGAGCCGCCAATCGCCCGAATGATCGCTGCTGATGATCGCTAACTGTGGACTGGGGACTGGTGACTAAGAAGAAGTCTCAACCGACGCCCGTTGCCGAGGCCCTCACCAGCTACTTCAAGCAGGCCGGGCTCACCAAACGGGTGCAGCAGGCAGGCATCATCGAAGAGTGGGCCGAGCTGGTGGGACCGCAGATTGCCTCGGTCACTGCGCCGGAATCAGTCACCCCGGACGGCGTGCTCCGGGTCCGAGTAGCCTCGGCACCCTGGGCCAATGAGCTGAGCCTCATGTCGCCCAGAATCCTGGCCCGATTGAACGCCGGGCGGTCAGGCCGAGTCAAGGAGATCCGGTGGATGCCGGGACCTCTGTCATCCTGAACTTTTAGCCTTTAGCCCCAACGAGA
>JBJMPB010000553.1:0-3946 GCA_045803455.1 Gemmatimonadales bacterium
CTCGATGTCATCGCGCGCCTGGCCGACACCACCGTGACCGCCATCCGGGAGCTCAATCCCCAGTATCTCCGGCTCACCACACCACCGGGCACCCGTTCCGTCGTGCGCCTACCGGCGGGCCGGGGCGAGGGCACGGTGGCGGCTTACGCGGTATTGCCCGCGCGCCAGCGAGTCACCTTCATCGAGCACTTCATGGCCCGGGGTGAGACTCTGGGGCACATCGCGAGGCGATATCACGTGAACCAGGCCATGCTGCTCGCGGCCAATCCCAAGCTAAATCCGCGACGAGTCCGCATCGGCCAACGAGTGGTGGTGCCTACCGGGGGCATTCCCTCCACCCGGGTGGCGCGTCGGATGGCAGAGCGCGTGGTCGCGGCCGGCACCAGCACCGCCACATTCCACCGGGTGCGCCGGGCCGAGACCATTTCGGAGATAGCCGACGAGTATGGATTGACCCAGCGAGAGCTCCGGACCTGGAACAATCTCAACGGGATCGGCCGGATCAGGATTGGCCAGAAGCTTCGGGTGGTTTCACCCGACGCGGTGAACCCGATTCCGCCGCAGTCCGGCGACGTGGATGCACGGTTGCGTACGCACCTGGTGCAGCGAGGGGAAACGCTCGAGGGCCTGGCGAGACGCTACGGAGTCTCGATCCAGGCCCTCAGGAGAGCGAATGGGATGAGTGACCACGCCACCTTGCGGGCGGGCGTGGCCCTCAAGATCCCGGGCTAACGCGTGGCGGGGGAGCCGATCGGCCGATAGCCCTTGAGCACCGCGTCGGAGTAGCCGTTCCGGGGGTTCCCGCCCTGGGCCAGGATTTGATCTACCCGCTTCGGTCCCCGGTTGTAGGCCAGCAGTGCCAGGTGTACGTCGTAGTGGAACCGGGCCAGCAGCTCATTGAGGAACCGGAAGCCGAGCCGCAGACTGGTGTCCCGATCGTAGAGATCCTTCTCCTTGATATTCGGCTGGTAGAACCGGGCGGTCTCCACCTGAAGCTGGGTGTAGCCGTATGCCCGCATGTTGCTCTTGGCGTTCCGGTTGAACTGACTCTCGATCTTGACCAGCTGATATCCCAGTGAGGGATCGATTCCCTCGCTCAGGGCGATGTCGTAAATGGCCGCCGAGAGGTCGGCGGGAATCTGATAGCGGGTCGAGTTTTCGAGGACGGCGTTGGCCCGCTCGAGCTGCAGCTTGAGGACGGTGGCTTCGCCCGTAGCCGCCTCGAGCTGCTCGCTCAAGCTTCCCAACCGGCGCGCGGCAATCTCAACATCAGGAAGGGCAGCGTGGTCGCTCGCGGCCCGAACCGCCTTGTTCCAGCCGCCCAGCGCGCCGATTCCCACAGCGGCAGCCAGGAGAACACCACCCCGGAGCAGGATACGCTCCGCGGTCATCGGCTTCGGTTCGCCGTAATCGATGGGTCTCGCCACGCGTTGCCCCTTTCTTTGTGAGAAGCCCGTCTTCACCCTGCGGACCGCCGCCAATCTCCCCGGGTTCCACCCGTCTTGCTCACCAGCCGAACGTCCTCGATAGTCATACCCCGGTCGATGGCCTTCACCATGTCATACACCGTCAAACACGCGACTGCAACCGCCGTTAACGCTTCCATCTCTACCCCGGTCTTGCCGGTGACCTTGGCCACCGCTGTGATCCGCACTCCCGGCAGCTCCGGCTCCAGCTGAGCCTCGACCTGGATTAGGTCCAAACCGAGCGGATGGCACAATGGAATCAGCTCGCCGGTCCGCTTTCCGCCCATAGTTCCCGCCACTTCGGCAACGGCGAGCACGTCTCCCTTGGCCACTGCCTGTGCCGCCACCTGCTCGAAGGCCTCGCGGGACATCCTCACCGCGCCTTCCGCGATTGCGGTGCGATCGGATACCGGTTTATCGCCCACATCAACCATGCGGGGCCTGCCCAGCTCGTCCAGGTGTGTGAGCTTCACAGCACCTCCGCCAGTTCCCGGCCCAGAACTGCCAGGAGAATCTGCGGGTTGACGTTGCCCCACGCCGCCTCTCGCGCATCGGCCACGTGCTCCAGCGCCTTCAGCATCGGCTCGGGAGCCCCGCGGCGCAACAGCGATGGCGGCAGCTGCCGACGGGGCGCCTGTCCCACCGCACCACGAGCCGCGTCTCCCAGCGTCTCAGCCAGAGCGTCCAGCATCGCGGTGAACTCGCCTCGAGCCGACCAGGGCGGCTGATTCAGCGCCCGCTCCAGCGCAGGGCCTGGTCCCGCCAACACCGCTTCGAGCAGCTGGTGAGCGGCCTCGCGGGCCTTGGTTCTGGCTGACCCGCCTCCCAGCGCCTTTCCGATGGCCCCCTCCGCCGCGGCCACTCGCTGGTCCAGCTCCTCTGCCGACGGCCTGGGCCGGACGGAGGTTTCCAGAAACTCCCTCACGTCGCCATCGGTCAACCGGTTGAGCCTGAGCGCCACCGCCCGCGATCGGATGGTCGGCAGCAGCCGGCGGGGCTCGACCGTGGTCAGCACGAAGAGACTTCCCGGTGGTGGCTCTTCCAGCAGCTTCAACAATGCGTTGGCTGCTTCGGGACTCGCTTCCTGCGCCACCAGCCGGTCTGCTTCTCCGATGATGAAAACCCGGCTGCCACCTTCGACCGAAGTAAGCGCCGCTCGGCGCTGAAGCAGGCGAACCATCGCGATACCGTGGCTCGCCATTCCGTCGCTCTCAGGGTAGAGCGGCTGCGCTCGTCTGTCGTCGAGAGCCTGAGCCAGCGCCTGGGCTGCTTCCTCAACCTGCTTGTCCGGATCCGAAACTTTGGGTCTCGGGATCGGGACGAACCAATGCAGATCAGGGTGGGAGAGCGACTCCGCCAGGCGGCAGGCCCGGCACTCTCCGCAAGGCTCGTTGCCGTGGCGCTCACAAAGGACCCGCTGTGCGAGCCACAACGCGAGCCGCTGCTTACCCACTCCGGCCGGCCCGGTCAGCAGAATGACCTGGGGCAGGGTGCCCTTTGCTACTGCCTGAGCCAGGCGAGCCCGGAGACCCGCGTGCCCAATCAGTGGAGGAAGGGCCATTGGCAAAAAGGTAAGCGGGATTCGAGAAAGTAGTAGTATCGTTTGTGTAACATTTTAAAAGGCAATGAGTTAGAATGCAGCTCCGAAAGCGCCGATGTCAAGAAACTACGGAGCCAAATTTCGGAGCTGCCTGGCAGCGATTCTCCACTTGACAACGCTGAAGGACGATCTACTTACGTGCGAAGCAAGTCGTTATGGGCTGACCGAGTTTTCGGGTGGTACCCGAAGAACTTACGGTGGCACAGCCGATTCCTACTGTAACTCCGCTCACCAAGACGCGCAGATTCTGGCACCGGGGAAACTACATTTATACACCCCTCTTCGCGGGAATTCTCATGGCGACTGCTCCGCTCTGGCTCTGGACTGCTCCGCTGCTGGTGATTGGCTGTTCTTCGCATCCCTCGCCGTCCAGAGACGCCGGCTCCCAGCGAGCCCGAGACAGCGCGATCGGCGCCTCGAACCTTCCCGGAGCTCAGGGTGTCAGGGGAGCACTGAGAGCCGATGACTCGGCGGCGGCGCGGAATGCGCGGCTCGATTCGGTTGCCAACGATCGCTGATCGGCTGCTTGACCCTTCCGGGACCTCTGGCGAGATTCCGTGCGCTGCAAAAACGACTATTCCCGAGTAGCTCAGTTGGTAGAGCAGGTGACTGTTAATCACCGGGTCGGGGGTTCGAGTCCCTCCTCGGGAGCTGAACAAATTTCGAGATAAAAGCACGAGCCCGGACGCTGGACGCCCGGGCTCGTTGTCGTTTCAGAAGCCCCACCACCCGCTGAAAAACTATCTTACGTTGAAGAACCCGCTGTAGAGCCACGGCTCTGGACCATGGGGCCCGAGCTGCGGCAGCTCATCAGAGAGTGCCCGCATCCGGAAGGTCCCGCTATCGGTGATGCTCAGGTTGAACACCGCGACTCCGTTCT
>JBJMPB010000050.1:0-3943 GCA_045803455.1 Gemmatimonadales bacterium
GGTCCTGCGGTCCCTCGACGTCGACATCCTCGCCGTCCCCCCCGATCCGATAGGGCCGCCGGGTCGCGCCGCCGGGGATCATGCCGGCGACCCTCAAAACCCGTCCGGCACATAATGGATTGTCGCTCTTTCAATGACGATGGAGCCGGCGCCGTCACGGATGTCCAAATCCGCCGGTCGACATTCACTGCCTGAGACGATGCCACGTTCCGCTTGGCCGATCCTCTTGTGCCCGGCGAGGAGCGGCCTAGATTCAACCATAATGGGCAACTTCACGTCCGAGCCAGAACATCCCGAATGCCGCCACTCACCCCCGAGCAGTGCCGTGCCGCCCGTGGCCTCCTGGACTGGACGCAGGAGGAACTCGCCGCACGCGCGGACGTCTCGCGCAGCACCGTCCGGGACTTCGAGAACGGGCGCCATCACCTCCACCCCACGACGGCAGCCCAGGTCATCGCGGCCTTGAAAAAAGGCGGGGCGCTGCTGATCCCATCCGGCGAGGCCGGCCCCGGGGTGCGGCTCCGGAAGCCCGTGGCCTAGGATGCGCACGCTCCTTCCCGCGGGATCCTATCCCGGAGGGATTGAATCCTCCACCACTTCGGCTGCCGGGACTTCCGTGCTGCCTTCCGTGCGGTCGCGGTAGAGTGCTGCCCGGACGAGCAGCATCAGGGTCACCGGCGTGGTCAGGGTGACGAACACGGCGATCAGGATCTCGTGAACCGCGGGCCGCGCCTCGAGCACGCTGAAATACAGCGCAGACCCGATCAGGATGCTGGCCATGCCCAGAGTCGTGCCGAGCGTTGGGGCATGGACGCGGGCATAGAAGGTGCCGAGCCGCAGCAGCCCGAGCGATCCGATCAGGGTGACGGTGGCCCCGACCAGCACCAAAAGGGCGGTCAGCAGCGCGGCCCAGGCGGGCAGGTTCGCTGCCGCATTCATTCGATCACCTCGCCGCGCATGAGGAACTTGGCGAGGGCCACGGTTGAGACGAACCCGAGAAGGCCGATGACCAGCGCCGCCTCGAAGTACAGGGAGCTACCGGCGCGGATCCCGAACGTGACCAGCATCAGCATCGCGGTCACATAGAGCGTGTCCAGCCCGAGGATTCGATCCTGTGCCCGAGGACCCGCGGCGAGGCGGAAGGTGGCGCAGCACATCGCCAGGCCGATCAGGACCTGGGCGATGGCGATGGCCCATTCGAGGATGACGGGTACGCTCATTCGAAGATCTCCATCAGCAGCCGTTCGTAGCGGCCCTTGATCGTCCTTATCCACACCGTCTCGTCGACCAAATCGAGCACGTGCAGCAGCAGGGTTCCCCTTGCGGCGTCGTAGTTCACCCAGATTGTGCCGGGGGTCGAGGTGATGATGATGGCAAGGACCGCGAGGCCATGGCGGCTGCGCAGGTCGAGCGGGATGGTCATGAAGCCGGCGTTCACGCCAGGCTCCCGGGAACGTAGGATGATCCGCCCAACCGCGAGGTTGGAGCGCAGGATGTCCACCAGGACCATGCCGGCAAGCCGCAAGGCTGTGCCAGGCCGGCGGATGCGCGGCTTGTCGGGCCGCAGGGCCGCCATCACCCATGACGCGAGGACGGCGATCACGCTCCCCAGGATGACGTGGCCGACCGAGATGCTCTGGTTCAGCAGCAGCCAGAGCAGGAGCAGGGCCAGCGAGAGCAGCGGGTAGGGCAGGATCCCGCTCATGGGCGCGTCTCCGTGTCGGTAAATCCAATCCTTGGTGCTTCCATCACGCCCGTGACGTAGTCCTGCGGGGTCTGAAGACCCTGCGTGGCGGACTCCATGTAGCGCATGGCCGGGCCGCCGCCGACCGTGAGGCCGAGGCAGATCAGAAGGAGGCCAAGCACCGGGGCCATCTCGATAACGCGCACCCGGGGAACGCTGTCGTCCATGCGGGCCCAGAAGGAGCTGATCCCGGTTCGCGTCATGGCGATCAGGGTCGCCAGACCCGACAGCACCAGAAGACCGATCAGCATCCAGGTCGAGGCCTGGACCGCAACGCCATCCGTCTTCAGCATCGCCGCCATCATACCGAACTTGCCGATGAAGCCGGACAGCGGCGGCAGGCCTGCCAGGAGCAAGGCACAGGCGACGAAACTGCCGCCCAGGAGGGCCACGGTCGCCGGGATGGCCACGCCGACATCCTCGGGATCGTCATCGCCCTCGCCATAGGCTTCCATCGTGACGGCGAGCACGTCCGCTCCGGGATCGCGCAGGCGCTCGATCAGCTCAATCAGCAGGAAGAGGGCGGCGAGGCCCAAGGTGGAGCTGACGAGATAGAACAGGGCCGAGCCGATGACCGCGCTGCCTCCGGTGCCGATGGCCGCGATCACCGTTCCGGAGGAGACGAGGACGCTGCATCCGGCGAGCCGCGGCAGGGACTGCGAGGCCAGCACGCCGACCGTGCCGAACATGATGGTCAGCATGCCTGCAAACAGCAGCCACTCGCCGCCGAATCCGGCGAGCGGGCCCGCCTCCGGGCCAAACACCAGCGTCCACAGGCGCAGGATGACGTAGACGCCGAGCTTGCTCATGACGGCGAGATGGCAGCGGCGGGCGCGGAGGCGGCCGCATAGGTCGTCGGGAGCCAAAAGTTGAGCGGCCAGGCACCGGCCTTCATCAGGAAGGCCGTGCCGAGGATCGCCGCGGCCGCGGCAAACAGCGCCGCGTTGCCCGGCGCAAGGGTCGGGATGCGGTGGGCGAGGTCTGCCATGTTGAGCGTGCCGGTGACGCCATAGGCCAAGCTGGCGCCGATCAGGAAGAGGAGGGAGGCGGCCAGGTTGATGGCGATGTAGGCAAGCCCCGCCCTGACCCGGGTCACCCCATCCCCGTGCAGGACGAGGCCATAGGAGGCGGTGAGCAGAACCTCGAAGAAGACGAAGAGGTTGAAGAGGTCACCGGTCAGGAAGGCGCCGTTGAGGCCCATGAGCTGGAGCTGGAAGAGCGTGTGGAAGCGCGGCCCGGCGCGGTGCCAGCGCGCGAGCGAGTACAGCAGCGCCGCAATCCCCAGCACGCTGGTCAGCACCAGCATGAGGGCAGAAAGCCGATCCAACACGAGCACGATGCCGAAGGGGGCTGGCCAGTTGCCGAGCTGGTATGTCGTGACGCCGGATCCCGCAGGCATCACGTCGGCCTGACGCAGCAGGACGATGGCGACGATCAGCAGGGCGACCGTGGTTGCGACCCCAATCCCGCCCTTGAGGGCGCGGCGGCGCTCGTTGAGGAGCAGCATCACGGCCCCGGAGACGAGCGGCAACAGGATCGGCACGATGATGAGATGATCGAGAAGGCCGCTCACTGCCCATCCTTCCGGCCGTCAACGTGGTCGGTGCCCGTGAGGCCGCGTGAGGCCAGCAGGACGACGAGGAACAGGGCCGTCGTCGCGAAGCTGATGACGATGGCGGTGAGCACCAGCGCCTGCGGCAGTGGATCAGCGTAGAGCGCCGGGTCGACAGCCTCGGTGTTCTCCAGGACAGGCGGTGCGCCGACCCGCAGGCGGCCCATGCCGAAGATGAACAGGTTCACGGCGTAAGACAGCAGGGACAGGCCGATGATGACCTGGAACGTGCGCGGGCGCAGCAGGAGCCACACGCCGGAGGCGGTCAGGATTCCGACCGCGAGCGCAAAGATGAGCTCCATCATGCGTTCTCCTTCGTCAGGGCAGGCCTCTCGGTGGGGAGCAGCGGGCGGGCGGCGCGCGGGGTTCGGACCGATTGGTGCGCCAGGGCGACCAGGATCAGCACGGTAGAACCCACCACGACCGCGAAGACGCCGAGGTCGAACAGCAGAGCGGTGGCGGCGGGCACCTTGCCGATGGCGGGCAGGTCCAGATACCGGAAGTAGGAGGTCAGGAACGGGTAGCCGAACGCCCAGGCTCCAACCCCCGTGAGGGTGGCGCAGAGCAGGCCAAGGCCGATCCAACTG
>JBJMPB010000624.1:0-3112 GCA_045803455.1 Gemmatimonadales bacterium
ATCAGCCGGCGAGTCGCCGCCACAGCCGGCGCTAATGACCGTCAGAAGCCCGAGCAGGACGGGTGAGACTCGCAGCGACATCAGCTCTGGCCTTCGATTTTCGTGGCCGGCAAAGCCGGCGTGGTCCAGCACCAGACGACACCCTGGACTGACCTTCCGCAGAAGCGGCCGACCGAAACATCGATCCGGTTGAGCGCCTGGGGAATCTGGATCTGAACCGGTACGGGGCCAAAGTTGTCGCCCCAACAGAATACCGTACCGGCCTCGGTCAGTCCGCAGGTGCGATACAGACCGGCACGGATCTGGGTAAAGGCCGGTGCGAGATGAACAGGGGCAGGGATGCTGTCGAAATTGGGGGACTGCACCGGCCGATCGCCCAGTGCGCGGCCCTGGTTGTCGCCCCAGCAGAGCACGGTGCCGTCGGCAGCAAGGCCGCAGCCATGCTGCCCGCCGCTCTGCACATCCACCAGCGGCGTGGGCGAGAGGACCAGGGTGGGTGACTCCGAGATCTGGGTGCGGGGGTACGTGGCCAGCTGTCCGACCTCGTTCGTGCCCCAGCAGTAGGCGTCTCCACCCAGGCTCATGCCGCAGGTGTGGGGGCCGCCGGACTGCACGGTCGGCGACAACGAAATGGTCCGGAACTGAATGCCTGCAGCCGCCTCGCGGGGAACCAGGCTCGACTCACGGTCGCCGGTCCCGAAGACGCCCCAGTCGTTCGCGCCCCAGCAGCGAGCGACGCCGTCGAGCAAGAGGCCACAGGTGTAGCCGGCTCCAGGCACGATGGACTTGAGGATCAGTCCGCCGGCCACCGGCGCGGGTGTGAGATGCGCGGTCGTGGTACCATCGCCGAGATTGCCGGTTTCGTTGCTGGTTCCCCAGCACCAGGGCTCGCCCGCCGCGGTGAGAGCGCAGGCGACGCCGCCACCCACCCGCAACGAGTCAAAGAGGACTTCGGTCGCTACCGGCCAAGGCGTGACATTGAGCAGCTCGACCCCGCCCTCCTGCAGGCCGGTATAGGCGGTGCCCCAACAGTAGGTCCGTTTTTCCAGGGTCAGGCCGCAGCTGATCGGCCCGCCGTCCTGGGCGATGAGGTAGTGGAGGGTGGTGACCGTGAGGTCGACCGAGGCGGAGACGCCCTCCCCGGTCGCGGTGAGGCTCAGGGTAGTGGTGCCGGGAGCCACGGTGGTGACGATGCCGTCGTTGCCGACCTGGGCGACGGAGGGCTGGCTGCTGGACCATCCGAGCAGGCGGAAGCCGATGTCGAGCGAGTCACCGGCTGCCGATCGAAGGGTATAGGGAAGCCGGAGCATGGCGCTCGGGACCAGTGGGACGGGAACTCCGCCGAGCAGGATGGAGGTGACCGGCTCCAGCACATTCAGGGTGAGCCCACCCTCGACCCCACCCGCACGCGCGAAAATGAGGACCGGTCCGGGGTGAAGTGCGGTGACCAGTCCGTTCGCGTCCACGGTGGCGAGAAAGGCGTCTTCGGTGGCCCACTCGAACTGGGTGTCGGCGATGGGATGCCCGGCGGAGTCGATGGCAGTAGCAGTGAACTGGGCGGTGGTGCCTGGCAGGGTGCCACCCACGTCCGAGCTCACCATGATATAAGCGGGCTTCCCAACGGTCTGACTGGGCTCGGTGCCGCCACCGCAGCCGAACAGCAGGAGGGCGCACACGATCATACGGCGCGTGACGATCGGCCTCACGGGCATAGGTCTCGGATTCAAATTTTGAAGTGGGGTGGGTTTTATAAGGTACTTGAGACGAGGGAATCGAGGAAGCTGGTGCAGATCTTTGCAGATGACTTCGAGAAGAGCGTAGCCAATGCTGCTGGGGCTCTCTAGCTTCCCCGGCTGACGAGCAGGGTCTTGCCGCTGGTGATCGTGATTCTGTGCCGACGCCTCCTGAGGAGCCTATGAGCGATTGGATCCACGATCTCCCAGTAGCGCTTATGGCCGTTCTGGTCTTCGCGGCTACCTACGGAATAGCGGCAGTGATCTACGCCATCGTGTTCCGCCTGGCCCGCGGCGACCGAGTGCGCGACTTCAAGGGAGTGTCGGCCGGATTGTTATCGCCGCTCGGGGTCATCTTCGGTCTCATGGTTGCCTTTCTCGCGGCACAGATCTGGGGCGACGTGGACCGGGCCAACGCCGCGGTGAACCGCGAGGCGAGCGCGCTCCGAGCGGTCATCCTCCTGTCCCCGGGTTTTCCGGGAGGGCCGGGTGAGCGGCTGCGCGAGCTGATCCGGCAGCAGGTCCACGATGCAGAGACGGTGGAATGGCCGGCGATGGCGCGAAAGGAGGCCTCCCTCACGATGATCCCCAAGCCGCTGGCCCAAGCACTGGAGACTACGGTGACGCTGAACCCAAACGGAGCCGGTCAAGTGGTGGCGCAACGGGAGATCGTCACCGCCCTCGAGAGCGCGCTCGACGCCCGGCGTCAACGGATCCTGGGGAGCCGCTCGGAGGTGAACTGGGTGAAGTGGATGACTCTGATGATTCAGGCGATCTGTACCCTGCTTACCATCGCCCTGGTGCACAGCGACAACCGTGGAAGCGCGCGAATCGCGCTGGGGCTGTTCTCGACCGCGATTGCCGTGTGCATTCTGTTGCTGCTTTCGCACGACCGGCCGTTCACCGGTCAGCTCTCGGTCAAGCCCGCAGCGCTGTTGCAGGTGGACCCGGGGCCGTAGAACTACGGGTGGCCGGATACCCGATCGCCGTCAAGTCGGCCGAGACCTCGTCGAGGATCGCGGGATCGTCGATGGTGGGCGGGACGGTGTAGGGCACGCCATCGGCGATCTTCTTGATGGTTCCGCGCACGATCTTGCCGGACCGAGTCTTGGGCAGCCGCTTGACCATCACGGCGGTCTTGAACGACGCCACCGGCCCGATCCGCTGCCGGACCAGCTCGACCAACTCCGCCACCAGCTGCTCCCGGACCCGATCGACTCCGGCCTTGAGCACCACCAGACCGAGAGGGACCTCGCCCTTCAGCGCATCAGCAACGCCCACGACCGCACACTCGGCGACGTCGGGGTGCGCCGCCAACACCTCCTCCATCGCTCCGGTGCTCAGCCGGTGCCCCGCGACGTTGATCACGTCGTCGGTGC
>JBJMPB010000654.1:0-9208 GCA_045803455.1 Gemmatimonadales bacterium
ACAGCGGGAAGGGCATCAAGGCTGACCGCGAGGTGGCCAAGTTCGTGGCGAACATCTGGGTGGACTACAGCCTGTTCGGCCAGGCCGTGGCCAACGGCAAGGTGCCGCTGGATTCGGCGAGCATTGCCCGGGCCATGTGGCCCCAGGTGGCTGAGCTCAAGGGGACGCACTGGCATGACACCCTGACGGCCCGACGCTCGGCGTTTCCCCCCAACGCTGCCGACAGCCTGTATCGGGGCAACGACGTTCGGGTCCTGCAGCACATCCTCTATCGGGTTCCACCCAATGCGGTGCCCGAAGTGCGCAACGCGGCGCGGAAGAAGGCCGAAGGCACCCTGGCCCGGATCAAGCGCGGGGCGGACTTTGGCCAGATAGCCTCGCAGGTTTCGGAAGATCCGGGAAGCAAGGCCGATCGCGGGTTCTTGCCACCCAGTCCCAAGGGCAGATTCGTGCCCGCTTTCGATAGCGCGGGCTGGTCGCTGGCTCCGGGGGCAACCAGCGGAGTAGTGGAAACTCCGTTCGGATACCACATCATCAAGCGGCCTGGCGAAGAGGCCGTGCGTGACCGGCTCACCGCTTACCTGGTGCAGAGCGCCGGCACCAGGCTCGATTCGATCTACATGGACAGTCTCGCCATGCAGAACCAGATCAAGATCGAGAAGGGCGCGGCTGCTGCCATGCGGTCCGCCGGCGAAGACCCCGACAAGGCCCGCCGCTCCAACAAGAAGTTGGTGACCTATAAGGGAGGCGACCTCACCGTCGCCGAGTTCATGCGCTGGATTCAGGCGCTGCCGCCGCAGTACGCCACTCAGCTTCGTCAAGCCAACGACACCATGCTCAATCAATTCGCCCGGGTTCTTACTCAGAACGTGCTGCTGCTGCGGCAAGCGGACTCGGCGAAAATCCAGATAACGCCGGCCGAATGGAAGGACCTGGCGGACACATACCGCGCCCAAGTGGACTCCCTGAGGGCGGACATGGGACTCGACACCGCGGGCCTCTGGGACTCGACAGTGTCAGCCGCTGACCGCAACAAGGTGGCCGCCACCAAGGTCGAGGACTACTTCGGGCGATTGGGCTCAGGAAAGTCCCGGCTCCGTCCGTTACCTGCCGCCATGGGTAGCCTGCTGCGGGATCAGTCCAGTTACCGGGTGTACGATGCCGGGCTCAACCGTGCGGTGGAGCTGGCCCAGGCGCAACGGCCCAAGACGGATTCGACCCAAGCCCAAACCGGCCCCATGCAGCGGGCGCCTGGCCCCGCGCCGATCCCCGGCATAGCCCCGACTCCAGGTGAGCCCCAGGCCCCAACTGCCGCGCCCGGTGCCGGAAAGTCACCTGAAAGTCCCGGCGCCAAGCCGCCCGCGGGCGCCCGCCCACCCAAGAAAAAGCCGTAAGCCAGGGCAATGAGTATGAGACAGATCTGTGCTCTGATTTTGCTGTCGCTGGGAACCGCCGCCGGGCTCTCAGCTCAGGATTCCACCCTTGCCACTGCTCCTCAGCGAGACACCACGTTTGTGGTGGACCGGGTGCTGGCGGTGGTGGGCAATCGGCCGGTGCTGGCCTCACAGGTGGACGAGGAGCTTTTCTCCCGGCAGTCCCAGGGAGTCAAGCTCCCCGACAATGCCGAAGGCATTCGAGCGATACGCCAGCAGATCGTCTCCTCCATCATCGATGAGGAGCTGCTGGTGCAACAGGCCATGCGCGACACTTCCATCAAAGTCACCGACGAAGAGATCGCCAGCGGGGTGGAAGAGCAGGTGAAAAAGGTCCGCACCAACTTCAAGTCCGAGATGGAGTATGCCTCGGAGCTGAAGAAGGCAGGATTTCAGACACCGGAGGAGTATCGGCGCTGGCTGACCGACCAGCAGCGCAGGGCCGCCTACCAGAACCGGCTGATCGAGAAGCTGCGCAATGATGGCAAGCTCAAATCGGTTGCGCCCACCGAAAAGGAGCTGAAGGAGTACTTCGAAGAGCAGAAGACTTCACTGGGCAGCCGTCCCGCCACGGTATCCTTTCGCCAGATCGTGGTGACTCCAATGCCGTCCGCCGAGGCAAAGGCCAAAACCAAGGCGGAGGCGGATTCGATTGTGCTGGAGCTCCGGAGGGGCGCCGACTTTGCCGTTGCCGCCAAACGTTTCTCCCAGGACCCCGGGTCGAAGGAACAGGGGGGCTCACTCAACTGGTTTCGCCGAGGCGTGATGGTGCCGGAGTTTGAGAAAGTGGCTTTCTCCCTCAGGCCCGGCATGATCTCAGACCCGGTGGAATCGCCGTTCGGTTACCACATCATTCAGGTCGAGCGGGTGCAGCCGGCCGAGGTTCAGGCTCGGCACATCCTGCTGGTGCCGGAGATCGATTCGGCGCACGTGAACAGTGCCCACGCCCGGGCCGACTCGATCCGGGCCGCGCTGCTGGCCGGAGCCTCCTTCGACTCGCTGCAGCGGCTCTATCACGACCGTTCGGCGGAAAAGGAAGCGGCGAACGTTCCGGTCACCAAGCTGCCGGAGAACTATGCCAAGGTGGTGGCCGACTCCGGGCGGGGCGCCATTCTTCCGGTGTTCACCATGCCGGGCTCCGGCAATCGAGACCAGTTCGTGGTGATGCAGGTGGTCGACCGGCGGCCCGAAGGTGAGATCAGGTACGAAGACGTGCGCGATCGAATCCGGGAGCAGCTGGGCCAGCAGCTCGCCATCCGGCGGTATCTTGACCGGCTGCGCCGGTCGACCTACGTCGAGATCAGGACCTGAGGCCGGGAAAACTCCCTCGGATCGCGGTGACGCTGGGTGATCCGCGTGGGATCGGTCCCGAGATCACCGCCAGCGCCCTGGCTCGGCCCCTTCCGGCAGAAATTACGTTGGTCGGGGCCGACGATCAGATCGGCGCGATTCCGGCCGACCGCCGGCTCAGCGTGGGAACCTGGGGATTGGGATCCGGTGATAGCCCGGACCGAAGCCGGACCATGCGGGCGGGCCGTATCGCCGGCAGCGCGGTGGAGACCGCGGCCAAGCTCGCGCTCAGCGGTGAGGTGGATGGCATCGTCACCGCTCCTGCCCACAAGCATGCGCTTCACCTCGCAGGATTCCCCTATCCGGGACACACCGAGTGGTTGGCCCACCTGGCCGGAGACATCGATGTCGCCATGATGCTTGCGGCCGAGGGTCGGCTCGATGGCGGGCCCACGCTTCGGGTCGTGCTGGTGACCACCCACATTCCGTTCCGGGATGTTCCCGCGCTGCTCACCACCGATCGCGTGATCCGCACTGGACGGGTGGTGCAGGCGGCTCTGCGGGATTGGTGGGGAATGGAGCGTCCTCGGCTCGCGCTGTGCGCCGTGAATCCGCACGCCGGCGAATCGGGACTCTTTGGAGACGAGGAGGAGAGGGTACTGAGTCCGGCCGCGCGGACCCTGGAAGCGGCGGGCCCGCTGCCGGCGGATACCGTGTTCCTCCGGGCACTGCGGGGGGAGTTCGATGCGGTGCTGGCGCCCTATCACGACGTCGGCATGACCGCGATCAAGGTGGCCGCATTCGGTAGGGCGGTGAACGTCACGCTGGGGCTGCCGTTTCCGCGGACCTCACCGGATCACGGCACGGCTCTGGATATCGCCGGTACCGGAAAGGCCGATCCGGCCAGCATGCGGATTGCCCTGGAGCTGGCGACTCAGCTCGCTGCCGGCATCCGAACCGCTACCCCGGCTTTGCGGCCGTAGCGTCCTCTGCGCCGGCCTCTTCCGGCCGGGACACGTGCAGCCTTATGGTCTTCACCCGCCGGCCGTCCATCTCCACCACCTCGAAGGTGAATGGTCCAGCGGTCACCCGGTCTCCCACCCGGGGCAGCCGGCCCAGCTGGCCGAACACGTATCCACCGATGGTGGTGTAGTCGGTGTCGTCCAGCGTGCCCTCGTACTCCGTGTTGAACTCCGATATAGGTAGAGAGCCGTCCAGTCGCGGGCCGCCTTCGTCGGGGCCGGAGCGATCCTGGGGATCGTGCTCGTCGTAGATCGGCCCCACGATCTCCTCCAGCAGGTCTTCCATGGTCACCAGTCCGGCCGTCCCGCCATACTCGTCCAGTACGATGGCCAGGTGAGTCTTCAGCCGCTTCATGTCGGCCAGTACGTCCTCCACTTCGCGGGTTCCCGGGACAAAGAGCGGAGAGCGCATGATCACCCGGATGGTCTGACCCGGACGTGAGCGCAGGGCTGAGAGGATGTCCTTGGCGTGCACCACACCGATGATATCGTCCAGCGACTCGGTATATGCGGGGTAGCGGGAGCGGCCGTGAATGGCCACCTGGTCGGCCGCTGCTTCGACCGTAAGGTCGGCCTCCAGCGCGGCCATCTGAGTCCGTGGGGTCATCACTTCCTGGGCGGTCTTCTCACTGAACTCGAACACGCCCTCGAGCAACCGGGCGTCCTGTTGCTGCAGGCCGCCGCCTTCCTCGCTTTGCTCCACCAGCATCCGGATCTCTTCCGGCGAATGGATCCGCTCCAGCTCCGACGCTGCGTCCTTGATTCCCATGAGGCGAATCAGCCAATTGGCGCTGGAGTTGAGCAGACCGGTTGCCGGGCGGGTGATCCAGGAGAAGATCAGGAGCGGTGTGGCCACCCAGCGACTCACCCATTCCGGATAGGTGATGGCGAGTGCCTTGGGCGCCTGTTCCCCGAACACGACGTGCAGGAAGGAGATCAATGAAATGGCGATCACGGAGGCAATTCCGCCCCGGGCCAGGAAGGAAAGCCAGGTCGGAAGGGAGGCGAACCAATCGCGAAGAAAGAACGCGACGGTATCTTCGGCCACGAACCCGAGCAGGATCGAGGCTACGGTGATTCCCAGCTGCGCGGCGGAGAGCTGGCGGTAGAGGTCTTGTTGCGCTGCCTGTACCGCCTTAGCCTTTCTATCGCCTTGCCGAACCATAGCCTCGATACGAGTGCGCCGGGCCGACACCAGGGCGAACTCGGCCGCCACGAAAAACGCATTCGCGACCACCAAGACCAGTATCGCCAGAAGACGCAGGCCAATCGAGCCTGGCTGGGTCTCTTCCATAATGTTCAAGCGTAACCTTGGGGCGATGTTCGTGCGAGGGATTCAGTGATCCGCAGGGTGACGGTTCCTCCCTTCGAGGCGTTGGATCCTTACCTCCCCCGGGTCGCCGGCGCCGACCAGGCCACCCGCCAAACCGTCGCCGCGATTCTGGATGATGTTCTTGCCCGGGGCGATCTTGCAGTCGCCGAGTACACCCGTCAATACGATCAGATAGACCTTGCGCCCGAGGCATGGGAGCTCGATGCCGCCACCTGGCAGGAGGCTCCTTCCCGGGTATCCACGGCCTTGCAGGATGCGCTCTCCCGGGCGGTCCGGCGGGTTACCGAGTATCACCAGCGGCAGCGCGACAGCGGGTATCACCTCGCGGAGCCGGACGGCAGCCTGGTGGGAATGAAGGTCGCGCCTCTGGATCGGGTGGGACTCTATGTCCCGGGTGGAAAGGCGTCGTATCCCTCCACGGTCATTATGAATGCGGTGCCGGCGCTGGTTGCCGGGGTGCAGGAGATCATTGCGGTCATTCCGCCGGGAGGAGTGACCGATGTCGTACTCGCGGCCTGCGCCCTGTCCGGAGTCACCCGGGTATTTCAGGTTGGCGGGGTCCAGGCGATTGGTGCGCTGGCCTACGGGACCCGCACGATTCCGCGGGTGGACAAGATCGTCGGACCGGGAAATCGCTGGGTGGCCGAGGCCAAACGCCAGGTAGCGGGACACGTGGGGATCGACATGATCGCCGGGCCCACCGAGGTCCTCATCATAGCCGACGAGAGCGCCTGGCCGGAGCGGGTGGCGGCAGACCTGATCGCCCAGGCTGAGCACGACGAGGACGCCACCAGCTGGTGTGTGACCACCAGTCCAGATCTCGCCGAGGTGTTGCCTTCCGCGCTGGAAGCAGCTTTGGTGGCCACGCCCAGGGAGCCGATCGCGCGGCAGGCCCTGGAGCGCAACGGTCTCATCGTTCTGGCCGGATCCATGCGGGAGGCCATCGAGGTGGTGAACCGGCGGGCGCCGGAGCACGTGCAGATCGCGGCCGATGGTCCGGAGCGGGTGGCCGGCTCCATCCGAAACGCCGGCGCGATCTTTCTGGGCGACAGCACTCCCGAGCCGGTGGGCGACTACCTAGCCGGACCGAGCCATGTGCTGCCGACCGGCGGCACGGCGCGTTACGCCTCCCCCCTCGGCGTCTACGATTTCGTCAAACGGACCAGCATCATCCGGTATGCCGGGAGCCGGTTGGCCAGCGATGCGGACGCCATCATTGCCCTGGCGGAGGCGGAGGGATTGTTTGCCCATGCAGAAGCCGTAAGGATGCGAGTAAGCGGGGCAGCGGGGAGGATGGCAGGGCCGGGAGCGACTAAATTTCAATGATGGCTGGATCACGCGTAACCACGGGCTCTACGGTCGGCTCCCCCCTCAGGTCCGACTGCGTCGAGCTCACCTCATATCGTTCCGTCGCCCAACTGCCCCGCCTTGCGGTCGTGCTGGGCCTGACCCTGGTGTTCATGCTGGTCGAGGCCGTCGGCGGCTGGATCAGCGGCTCGCTGGCTCTGCTGGCCGACGCGGGCCATATGCTCACCGATGCCGGGGCGCTGGGGCTCTCTCTTCTCAGCGGATGGATCGCTCTCCGTCCCGCCACCGACAACAAGACCTTCGGTTACCAGCGCTGGGAAATTCTCGCGGCGCTGGTAAATGGGGCCGCCCTCTTCGGGATCGCCGCCTGGGTCATTCTCGAGGCCGTTCAGCGGATTCAGCACCCCCAGCCAATCCGGGCCCAGCTCTTCCTGATTGTGGCCGCCGCGGGCCTGGTGGTGAACCTGATAAGCCTCAGAATGCTGCACGGCCTTCGCCACGGCAGCCTGAACAGTCGGGGAGCCTACCTCCACGTCCTGGGCGACGCCCTCGGTTCCGCCGGAGCGTTGGCCGCAGCCGCGGTCATCTGGCTCACCGGCTGGCTTCTGGCCGATCCGATCATCTCCATCGCCCTGGCCCTGCTGATTCTGGTGGGAGCCTGGCGGCTCATCCGGGAGAGCACCGACATCCTGCTGGAGGGCGTTCCGGGCCACGTCTCCATGCCGGAGGTCGAGCGCCGGATGCTCGATGTCCCCGGCGTCACCGCGGTGCACGACCTGCACGTCTGGACGGTAACCAGCGGTCTGGTTGCCATGAGCGGCCACGCCATCGTGCCGGAGCTGGCCTCGCATCCGGAGGTGCTGGAGGGAATCCGGGGGCAGATGGCGGGGCTGGGTATCGCTCACGTCACGATTCAGCTCGAGGTCCAGCACGAGTGCGAGGAGCCCCGTGCCGTATCAGCTAGTGGTTCCCGCCACGATCATCACGGTCACTAGGATGGGACGGACGGGAATGGCGGGGTAGACGGGAAGTTATGCAGACAGGCAGAACAGCAGTTAAGTGCGACGCCTGACCGCCTTACAGCCTTCCTCCATACGTTCCCGCCCATCCCGTCCTTCCCGCCATTCCCGCCCTCTAAAAAACCTTGCCACCACGCACCGAGCCACCTATATATGCGCCGCGGAGGCCCGGGCGTCCGGGCCTCCTCCGTTCAGGTCAACGCTGGATGCACCATTGATCCGTAACTTGGCGATCATCGCCCATGTCGATCACGGCAAAACCACCCTGGTGGACCAGATGCTCCGGCAAGCAGGAGCGTTCCGGGCCAACCAGCAGGTGGAGGAGCGCGTGATGGATTCCAACCCGCTCGAGCGTGAGCGGGGCATCACCATTCTGGCCAAGAACACGGCGGTGCGCTGGAAGGGCACCAAGATCAACATCGTCGATACGCCAGGTCACGCGGACTTCGGCGGTGAGGTCGAACGGATTCTTCGGATGGTCGACGGAGTTCTGATTCTGGTCGACGCTGCAGAGGGGCCCATGCCCCAGACCCGGTTCGTCACCCGCAAGGCGCTCGCCCTGGGGCTCCGCCCCATCGTGGCTATCAACAAGATCGACCGGGCGGACGCAGAGCCCCTGCGGGTGCACGACGAGGTGCTCGGCCTCTTTATCGACCTCGAGGCCACCCACGAGCAGCTCGACGCTCCTTTCCTTTATACGTCCAGCCGGGCCGGCACCGCCACCACCGATCTGGACAAGCCGGGGACCAATCTCGAGCCTCTGTTCCAGTCCATTCTGGATCATGTGCCGGAGCCCAAAGGGGATCCCGAGGGGCCGTTCCAGATGCTGGTCTCCACCCTCGACTTCTCCAGCTTCATCGGTCGGATCGCGATCGGGCGCATCGAGCGGGGACGGGTCCGGGTGGGCGACAACGTCGTTCTCCTCCCGCTAGGCGAGCCCGGGCTGGTGCCGGAAGGAGAAGATGTGGAGCGGAACCGGGTCACCCGGCTCTACACCTTCGATGGGCTGAACCGGGTGGAGGTCCAGGAGTCGGAGGCCGGAGACATCGTGGCGCTCTCCGGGTTCGAGAAGATCGAAATCGGCAAAACCTTCACCTCAGTGGACGTGCCCGAGCGAATGGAGGGAATCGCGGTGGAGGAGCCCACCATCTCGGTGGACTTCATCGTCAACAACGGTCCTTTCGCCGGGCGGGATGGGAAGTACGTCACCAGCCGCCAGCTGAAGGACCGCCTGTATCGGGAGCTGGAGCGCAATGTGGCGCTGCGGGTGGAGGAGACCGACAGTCCCGACACCCACAGTGTCTCCGGTCGCGGCGAGCTCCACCTCGGCATCCTTATGGAGACCATGCGCCGCGAGGGCTTCGAGTTCCAGGTGTCCCGCCCCCGGGTGATCACCAAGCTGGGCCCCGACGGCGAGCGGCTGGAGCCCTATGAGGAGCTGATGATCGATGTGCCTGAGGAGTACATGGGCGTCGTCATGGAAAAGCTGGGGCCCCGGCGCACCGAGATGATCGAGATGAAGAATCCGGGGCAGGGGATGGTGCGCATGAGCTTCCGGATCCCGGCTCGCGGACTCTTCGGATACCGGTCGGAGTTTCTGACCGATACCCGGGGGACCGGAATCATGCACCACCGTTTCCTCGACTACGGTCCCTGGGCCGGCCCGCTCGCGGGGCGGAAGCGCGGCGTCCTGGTCGCGGATCGCGAGGGATCAGTGGTCGCCTTTGCTCTGGGAAACCTGCAGGAGCGGGCGCAGATGTTTGTGGAACCGGGAGACCAGGTGTACGAAGGCATGCTGGCCGG
>JBJMPB010000047.1:0-3739 GCA_045803455.1 Gemmatimonadales bacterium
ACAGCACCAACCACGGTGTCCACGTGCTGCCCGTTCTTAAAGAAGAGGATGCTTGGGATGGACCGAACGTTGAAGCGCATGGCGGTGCGCTGGTTCGCATCCACATCCACCTTTGCGACCTTAGCCTTTCCGGCGTACTCGCCCGCCAGTTGCTCCAGAATAGGCGCCACGATCTGACACGGACCACACCAGGTTGCCCAGAAGTCAACCAGCACGAGCCCATCCGCCTGCTCGATTTCGGTGGCAAAAGAAGCATCGCTTACATGAACTGCAGAGGTATTCGTCGCGCCCATCTAGTTATTCTCCTGTGATGTTGTAGGCCCCGCAAGACCTGGAGGAATCGGTGCTCGACCACGCACGCATTGCTCACATCGGAATAGCGGTCAGTGACCTCGAGGCGGCGGTCGCGTTCTACCGTGATGTGCTCGGGATCGAGCCTCACCCGCCGGAGCAAGCCGACGGAGCAACCATCCTCTCGCTTCCATTTGGCGAGTCAGACATCGAGCTGATGTCACCCACCTCACCGGATAGCCCGGTAGGCAGGTTTCTGGCAAAGCGCGGGCCGGGCATCCACCATATCTGCTACCGCGTTCCTGATCTGGATGCCGCTATGGAGGCCTGCCGCGCGGCGGGCTATCGCCTGATCGACGAGATCCCCCGGACCGGAGCGGCAGGGCGCCGGATAGCCTTTATCCATCCCAAGGCAACCTCCGGCATCCTGCTCGAGCTGACTGACTAAAAGATAACAGCGGAGAGGCAACCGGAGGTTCCCCAGCTATTTCTTGGGTAGACTGTCTCCGGTGGAGCCTTCGACACAGGGCCGGGCGGGGTTCCCGGCAGCATTGAGATCGACGGAGCTGATCAGCCAGGAGCCGTCGGCGGTGCTCACGGCCTCGAACGGCACGTTCCAAGTGCAGGTCTGCCGCCGGATCTGGACTTGCACGGCGCGACGCTTCTCCCCTGCCGGAACGTCCGACGTGATGTGGAAACCGTCACTTCGGAGATACGCCTGCATGATTGCGATCCGCTTCTCGTAATCGGGCGGTTGGTGCGTCTTCAGAGCCGGACCATTGGTGGTCCCCCAAAGGCTGGCCATTTTATCCAGGTTGCTGTCGGCCACCGCCTGCATGAATCCTTGAACCGCACTGGAAGCGGAGCGAGCGGGCTGGACCGGCGCCGAGCCACCACCGCACGCAGACAGCAGCAGAATCGCGGTCCAGCCGCATCGGTGTATGGTCACAAGGGTCTCACGGGTAAGAGGTTGGGCAGCGAACATAACCGGCTCCGGAGTGGCGAGCAATGCGGCCGACCCGGCTTTACATCAATATTGATCATGTCGCCACTGTGCGAGAAGCGCGGAAGACGGACGAGCCCGATCCCGTGGCCGCAGCCCTGCTCTGCCAGGAGGCCGGCGCCGACGGCATTACCGCCCACCTCCGGGAAGACCGGCGTCATATCCAGGATCACGACGTGGAGCGGCTCAATGCCGCGAGCAAAGTGTTCAATCTGGAGCTGGCGACCAGTGCCGATGTGGTAGATCTCGCCTGCCGCTTACGGCCCTATCAGGCCACCTTGGTTCCGGAGCGGCGGGAAGAGATCACCACCGAAGGCGGTCTCGACCTGAGCCACCCTGCCCCACGTCTTCGCGACACCATCCGGCGGCTGGAGCAAGCGGGCATCAGAGTGAGCCTCTTCATCGATCCCGATCTCCGCACGCTCGAAGCCGCCAAGGATCTGGGCGTTCCCGCCATCGAGCTGCATACCGGCCGCTACGCGCATTCTTGGCATAGCAGCGACGCCGCGCTGAAGCAGCTGCAGGAAGCGGCTCGGTACGCCTCGGACATGGGACTCGCGGTCCATGCGGGGCATGGACTCACCTACGTGAATGTCGAGCCGGTGGCCGGCATTGCTGAAATCGAGGAGCTCAACATCGGTCACAGCGTGGTGAGCCGAGCCATAATGGTGGGAATGCGGAGCGCCGTGAAGGAAATGCGCCGAGCCATGAACCTGCAGCCCTGAGCTATGGGCTGGCACAGGCTTCCGCTAATTTAGCTCGCATGACCAATCCACTCGGCACCGCCGATTTCTTTGCCCTCGAGGCCGGGGAGTGCCTGGACCGGCTGGAGACTCTGGTCCAGGGTTCCGCCCCACCGCCCGCGGACGAGTTTCTCCGGATGGCCCGGGTGCTTCGCGGCTCCGCGCTCATGGCCGCACAGCCACACATCGCGAAAGCGGCCGCCGGATTGGAAGCGTTCGCCCGCAGCAACCGGGATCAGCAGCGAGCCTGGGACCCGGGCACTCGGGAGCATATCGCTCAGTCGGTGGAGGAATTCCGGTACCTGGTGCGGCGGGTCCGCGAGTGGAACGAGGCCGATAGTGCCCGAGCCGGCCGGCTGAGCCGCGACCTCGAGAGCCTGACCGGTCGAGCCGGAAATGAGGATCCTTTCAGCCAGGCTGAAGTCCAGAAGGCCGAGCTGAACACGGGTGTCCGGGCCTTTGTGGCGCGCGAAGGCGCGCTCATCGCGAGCGCCCTGGATCGAGCATCCCGCACCCTCCGCACCTCACCGGGCGATCGCGACCCCCTCTACAACGTGATCCGGCGCATGCAGTCGCTCCGCGGCCTGGCCGAACTGAGCGAGCTCGCTCCGTTGCCCGACATTCTGGACGGCATCGAGCTGGCGGTGGGCGACCTCACCCGGCTGTTCGCGCCGCCCCCCGGCGTCGACGAGGTGATGGACGCTGCTGCCCGTGCCCTGACCCGCATTTCCCGCGACGTCGCTGAGCAGGGGCGTCCCGATCCTGATGCCGAGGAGGCGCGGAGCTTCACCGAGTTGCTGCTGCGGGCCTTTGCGGTAGAGCGGGATGTTGTGCCAATCGAGTCGCTCTTTGTCGATGGAGATCCGGAGCCAATGAAACATCCGGTGGCTCAACCGCAATTCGCTCCTCCGGAGCCGCTGGGACCCCTGGAGCTGGTGAGCCAGGGTGAACATTTGTGCCAGAGCGCGGATCTCATCAACGCCGCACGTTCCGCGGCTGAGCGAGATCTTCGGCTTTATCGCTTGCTCGGCACTCTCCGGGCGGCCGCGGCCCCGAGCGCCGATCCGGTTGCGGGGGCCCTGGGGATCTTTGCCCGCTCTGCCCGGGAGGCGCTCGCGGCCGGGGCAGGAAGTCGCAGCGTGGAGGACCTGGTAAGCCGCCTGCGTGAGGCAGGGCAACTGCTCCGCGCCGTGGTGGAGAGCGACGATCGCATGCTCATCTCCCGGCGCCTGCTGGATGTTGCTCACCGGGTCGATGGGCTGCGGGCCGAAGCCGAGTCGGCAGAACAGCCGGTTCCCATCGAGTCCTTGGCGTATGACGCAGAGCCAGAACCGGGGGTGGTTCCCATCGAGAGCCTCGCACCCGATTCGGCAGCATTGCCGGAGCAGCCGGCGCCCAAGGGTGGCCTCGAGGAGAGCTTCCGGACTCTGGATCGACTGCAGCGCGAGCGAGCCCCCACCTCAGCCGCTTTCCGCCGGTTGATCGATGACACCGGAGGCCGGCAGACCATTCAGGACCCAAGTCAGGAAGCCACACCGGTGCCCATCACCGCTCTCTGCTACCGGGGTCATGCCGCGCTGGAGCGGGCCAACGTGGTCCGGGAGCAGATTACCGCCGAGCTCGCGCGCGACGCCAGTTTCACCTCGCTCCAACCATTGTTCCAGGAGCTGCTCGACCTCGTTCCCCTGGCGCTTGCCGAAAC
>JBJMPB010000057.1:0-2909 GCA_045803455.1 Gemmatimonadales bacterium
AGCTCCGTAGCCACTATGAAAAGCCCTCCGAGCGGAAAGTGCGTGAACATGCAGAGGCCGTGCGCCGAGCGCGTAAGGCGGCTCGGAAGCAGGCGATCAGAGAGGGCCTGATTGCAGCCCCGAAGCGCCCTGAACGGCCCGCATGACCCGGGCAACCGGCACAGACCGGCGGGACAAGAGCCTAGTAGGCTGAAAGGCCGTGCCCGATCCATTGGACTGGACCTGGTGCACGACCCTCCCGACCCGCATCTGCCCCACGGCAACCTGAGTCCTAGGTGATTTGCTGACAGGCCATCAACCTGGAAACAGGGCTTCGACCATTCTTTTTGACGAGTTGGAACCTACGTGGGATGTGCGGGTTATAGAGCATCCCCGGCTCATTCTGCCCCCACGGGTCGGGATCCTGGCGCTCCCTTGTGGGGCGCTTTTTCTTTGTTCCTCAGCAAAAGCTCATGAAGGGCGAGGCTTCCGCAGGATGGGAGGATTCTCGCCAGGGTGGGACGTGCTCGTGTCCACCTCCAGCACTTCCGCGACTTTGGGCTTGCCGCGCTCGTCCTCGAAGCGGACCCGCAGCGTCGTCCCGCGCGGGATCCAGACATAACCGGCGGGTTTCAGCACCGACATGTGCAGGAACACATCCCGGCCACTCACCGTGACAAAGCCGAATTTTTTACCGAGGTCGAACCACGCGACCGTCCCGGTTCCGATCATTTCACAGCCTCGGTGAGCGGCATCGCCAGCACCAGATGCCCAGCTTCGTCGGTAACTTCGAAGGTGCTGTCTAGCCAGCGCACTTCGCTGCGTGTCTGCAACAGGTCACGGGCGGTCTCAAGCACATGCTCCCTCAGCACGCCCTCATTCGGAAGCTCGTCCCCTTCTTCGTCCACAGCCAAGCCGTCGATGCCGTCCTTATATCTCAGGCTGAGAAAATAGCGGGGCACATGCTCACTCCCCATCCGTGAGGCGGGCATACTCGGCTTCGGGCAGCCCATAGGCATCATCGGCCAGTTGCTCCAAGCCCTGCCGATCGAGCACCGTTAGGCTCCCTCGCTTGGATCGGATCAGGTGGTTGCCTTCGAGGACGTGCAATGTGGTCGTCACCCCAGCACGGCGCACGCCGAGCATCATCGACAGGAACTCGTGCGTGATGGCGAACTCGTCCCCGTCCACCCGGTCGTGACACATCAAAACCCAGCGGGCGAGGCGCATCTCGACCGTGTGTTCGGCATTGGCGAAGGCCGTGGCGGCGGTCTGGACGTTGAAGGCCTGAGCGTAGCGCAGGAGGCGACGGTGCAGGCTGGGACGATCGGCTAGGGCCTGCTCCATCTGATGGGTGGCAATGCGCAGCCCGCTCCCGGCGAGTTGGATGAAGCATTCGAAGGGCATGCGGTCGGTGCCAAGAGCCACCGGCACGCCCGTCACGCCTTCCCGCCCGATCATCCCGATCTCGATTTTCGTCCCATTTCCATTCGTGGTCAGGGACGCGAACCCGCTCTCTGGGAAGTAAAGGTGCTCGATGGGTGTATTGGGCTTGGCAATAACGCGGCGCAGTTCGAGGTCGACCGGCTCAAGATGCGGCGCAAGCGCGGCGAAGTCGTCTGGCGAGAGGCCAGCCAGGAGACGATTGCGAACGGTTTTCTGTTGAGGGTAGGACATCGGCTCTTCCCACTTGGGGCAAGAGCACAGTGGTGTCTCTCGGCCGCCTGCGCCCGAACAAGTCGGCAGGCGATAAATCGATCATGGCCCCTAGGGGCATCAAATACTAGTGCCGCTTGAGGGAAGCGTCCGAAATCGCACCAAACCCGGAGCCCCCTTCGACTGCTCTAGAGCGTTGTACTTACAGCGAACAGGAACTTTCCTAATGTGCCCAGTCAAAGCTTTCTTACGGGTCAAAGCTTTCTTACGGGCGGATCGATAATCACCCGGACTATGAACAGGTCGGTTTCCTTGGCTTCGCCCGAGGCGCACAGGGCCGCAATCAAGGGCGCTGAGTCTTTACCCTCGTTGATCGTGAGTTGATGAACCTTGTCGTAGCCGCCGGGTTGCTTCGAGCGCTCCAGAGCCTCAAGCCGCTTGAATGTCGTGCGGCTCATCGGGCAACCCCCGTCACGATGATGAGGGCTTGCGGGTAGAGCTTCCGCAGGCGGTCGGCCCCTGTCGATGCCACGAGAATGCGTCCCCCAGACCGATCCGTCCCACGTTCTTGGCGAGCTCGCCCGCCTCCCCTGGTGTGATTTCGCCAGAGACTACCGCCCGATGATGTGCGTGAGACAGACGCGACCACCCGCCCCGGAGGCTCGAACTCAAGCCACGGCCACGTAGAGTTCCATCGGCTCCTGCAAGCCGTGGAGGGCATGACTACCCCGTTCGAGGAACCGGATGCCCGAGCCGGCGACCAGGTCCCTCACCGTCCGTGACACCAGCACCTCGCCCGGGCCGGCGAGCGCCGCGACCCGGGCGGCGATGTGCACTGCAATCCCGCGCACGTCGTCCTCGGCCACCTCGATCTCGCCAGTGTGCAGGCCCGCGCGGACCTCGACGCCGAGTGCTCGCACCGCCTCGCTGATCGCGGACGCGCAGCGGATCGCCCGCGCTGGCCCGTCGAAGGTGGCGAGGAAGCCGTCCCCGAGCGACTTCACCTCCTTGCCCCGAAAGCGCACGAACTCCCGGCGCGCGGCGGCGTGGTGGGCATCCAGGAGACCGCGCCAGCGCTGGTCGCCGAGCTGCTCAGCGCGGGCGGTCGAGCCCACGATGTCGGTGAACAGGACAGTTGCGAGCGCCCGGTCAACATCGACCGCCGCCTTCGAGCCGGTCAGGAATTCCTCGACCAGGTCGCCGATCTGCGCGGTGTTGTCGCCGATGAAAGCAAAATGGTCGGTCCCCGGCAGCTCGACATAGCGCGCGCCCGG
>JBJMPB010000569.1:0-13253 GCA_045803455.1 Gemmatimonadales bacterium
TTGTCGCGCAGAGAAAATACTCCGCTGGCGAAGAATTCCTGGGCCCGTCCCTTGGCGAACACGGCGTCGTGGAAGACTTCCTCGATCCGGTCCTGGCTCAGGCCGTCAAGGTTCTCCGCCATCTCCAGCAACAGCGGATGGGGATCCTCCCGGAGCGGAGGAGCCACCGGCTCCACCTGAGACTCCACGTCGATCACGTTGATCAGCAGCAGCGAATGATGCGCGGTGAGCGCCCGGCCGGACTCCGAGATGATGTGCGGCATGGGAAGCTCGTGGTTCCGGCACACCGAGCTCAGGGTGTACACCACGTCGCTGGCATACTCCCGCATGGAGTAGTTCATGCTGGCCGGCCGGGTTGAGCGGGAGCCCTCGTAGTCGACGCCCAGCCCACCGCCCACATCGACGTGGGTCACATCGAAGCCCATGTTCCGGAGCTCGACGTAGTAGCGCCCAATCTCCTCGAGACCAGCCTTGACGTAGCGGATATCGGTGATCTGGCTGCCCAGGTGAAAGTGGACCAGCTTGAGAACGCTCTTGCGGTCCAACCGGTCGAGCCGGTCCAGCAGCTTCATCAGCTCGACCGAGTCGAGCCCGAACTTGGAGCGCTCCCCCCCGCTCTTGGCCCACCGCCCCGATCCTTCCGTGGCAAGCTTGATCCGGACGCCGGCGGTGGGCACCAGGTTCATCTCGTCAGCCACCTTGAGCAGGACCTCCAGCTCGCTCAGCTGCTCCAGGACTATCATCACGCTGTGTCCCAGCTTCTGGCCCATCAGCGCCAGCCGCATGAACTCTTCGTCCTTGTACCCGTTACAGACGATCAGATGGTTGGTGCTCTCGTTGAGACCGAGCACGGCCTGAAGCTCGGGCTTGCTGCCACACTCGAGTCCGACGCCGTGGGAGGCCCCGAACTCCACGATCTCCTGCATGACGTGGCGCTGCTGGTTGACCTTGACAGGATAGACGGTGGTGTACCGCCCCTCGTAGCCGGTTTCCTTGATGGCGTTGCCGAACTCGGTGGCGAGGGCCTGGATTCGGGAGCGCAGGATATCGGAGAAACGAAGCAGGAGCGGCAGGCCGACGCCCTGGGCGTGGAGATCCATGGCCAGGTGGTAGAGATCCAGTCCGCGCTTCCGGTTCGCGTCGGGATGGACGGTGACATGTCCCTCAGCGTTGATCCGGAAGTAGCCGAGCCCCCACCCGCTCATGTTGTAGAGCTTCTCGGCGTCCTTGGTCGTCCAGCCGGGCGGAGACGGAGCGACGGTAGTGGCTATGGTGAGCTCCAGAGTCGAGGCGAAAGGGCAATTCTAAACGGATCGAACTTCTGATGAAAGCGGGCCTGCAGCCGAGACTTAGCTTGCGACCGCGCCCCAATCCAGTGGCGAGCCCGCTACAGCGCACCGCTTGTCGCTCCAGGGCGGTGCCTCAGGTTCCAACCTAACAAATTATCGGCTGCTTACTTAGCGAGTGGAGTCCGTACCGGAGTGCACCCGGCGACCATACCGCCGACGGGCACAAAGATCGCATTTCAGAGAGACGCTCCCCGCGCCAAGTCTTGCAGTCGAATCGCCGCTGAAATGAGGACAGCATGACCGCACCAAGTCTGATGGTTGGCCGCCGCTTCCCCGCTCCCACCCGGCTCCGGCTCCAGCTGGTCTTCGCCCGAGCCCTCGAGGCTATGGCGGACACCTACCAGCGGCAGGCCGCCGAGTTCGTTCGCCGGCTCAAGCCGCGGCTCACCGTGGACGAGGCGCTGCAGCGCTATTTCCGGGAGGTCGGCGTTCCGGCCGGAATTGAAGAGACGGTGCGATCCCGGGCGCTGATCTCGCTGGCCGGTCTGATCGAGAACCAGCCTCAGCAGGAGGGACGGGCGTCGAGCTGGACGATTCTCCGGCCGGACCACCTGATCGATGGGCTTCGGCGCCGGGTGCAGTATGTGGAGGAGACGAATCTCGACTGCCGTCTGGCGGCGTCGATCTCGGATGAGGCGGTAGCGGCAACCCACGTGCGGATGGCGCTGGAGACGGCCGAGGTCTTGGCGGACGAGGTGACCCCCGACCAGGCGATCATGCTCTACGTGAAGACGTTCAACCTGAACTCGGTGGATGCGCAGCTGGTGTTCCGTACGGCGATGTCGCAATGGGCCGAGCTGCACCCGCTGCGGGGTGAGGCAGTGGCGAAGGTGATAGCCCCGGTGACCGAGCCGGAGCGGCCCCGATTGGAGCTACGGAATCGGGCACAGTTTGGATTAAAGGTCATCGTCTAGCCGCCCTCTCTCAGCCGATCGCAAACGGCTAGGGTTCCGGCTCCGGCAGAATGGATCCGGGGCTCCGGGCAGGCTCCGCGACAGCCACCCTACCGTTCCCCTGGGATCCTGCCCTCCACCCCAGATCCATTCTGCCTCCGCCCGCCATTAAAGCCTCAGGCTGCGCGCCGGGCGGCTTCTGAATCGAGCACATTCCGCCCACCGAAAGCTGCTGTCGCTGTGCTCACGCTATCTTACGAGAAGCTGAGCGAAAGGCGGGCAGATGCGTTGGTCTTACACCATCGGGAGGATAGCAGGCACCGCGATCAAGGTGCACGTCACCTTTCTGCTGATCGTGGGTTGGTGGGCGCTGATCGGGTATTCGGAGGGCGGGCCGGGGGCGGCGCTGACCAGCGCACTCGCGCTGCTCGCCCTCTTCGCTTGCATCCTCCTGCACGAGTTCGGGCACATCCTGATGGCCCGACGCTTCGGGGTGCGCACTCCTGACGTCATTCTCCTTCCCATCGGCGGGGTAGCCCGCCTCGAACGAATTCCCGATGAGCCGCGGCAGGAGCTGCTGATCGCGCTGGCCGGGCCGGCGGTGACGCTGGCGATCGTCGGGATTCTTCTGGCCATTCTGCGGCTGAGCGGGAGCCACGCCGAAGTGACCCAGCTCAGCGAGAACCAGCCGTTCCTGGCACAGCTCGTCAGCGTCAACCTGTACCTGCTTCTGTTCAATCTCATACCGGCCTTTCCGATGGATGGGGGCCGAGTGCTGCGGGCACTGCTGGCCAGCCGGCTGGGACTGCTACGGGGAACCCGCATTGCCGCGACGCTGGGTCAGGCGTTTGCGGTGCTCGGCGGACTCTACGGCATCACCAAGCCGGAGCCCTTGCTGGTCCTGGTAGCGTTCTTCGTGTTCCTCGGTGCCAACGCGGAGGCGGCCACCGTGGAGACCAGGCTGGCCGGCCAGGGTCTCCAGGTGAGTCAGATGATGGTGACGGATTTCCGCACCATTCCGGTGTACGCCACCCTCAATCAGGCGGTCGAACTGCTGTTGAGCGGCGAGCAGCGGGAGTTCCCAGTGGTCGACAACCTGGGTCGGACGGAAGGGATTCTCACTCGCGACAACCTGATCCGCGGCCTCTCACAAAAGGGACCGAACTCCGGCGTGGCCGAGGCCATGACGACCGGTGTGCCAAGTGTCCAACCGACGCTGGGGTTCCAGGAGGCGCTCGACCGTTTACGGGCCAGCCGGGTGCCGGCGCTCCCCGTGGTGGACGTGAGCGGAGTGCTGGTGGGCCTGCTCACGATGGACAACATCACGGATTTGTTGCTGGTCCGGAGAGCGGGACAGGTAGTCGGGAGTCGGGAGTCGGGCATCGGGAGCTAGGAGTCGGGGGTCCACTAGCGCTTTTGACCTGCGCCCTGCATCTTGGCCCGCGCTCATATCACACTCACAGGAGGAGTCATGTATCAAGGAACGCGACTCGGCGCATGCCTGGCCATCGCTGCGCTTCTCGCGGGCTGTACCCCCGACCGGCACGAGATCGAGGGAGGATCGGTGTCGGAAAACCCCAGCGGCAAACCGGCTGCCGTTACCGTGACTGCCAGCGACTTTGCCTTTGAGGCGCCGGACAGCATGGCGGCCGGAGCAGTGACGGTGCAGTTGGCCAACCATGGCAAGGAGCTGCATCAAGCGCAGCTGATCAGGCTGGAGCAGGGCAAAACCCTGAATGACGTAGCCCAGTTTCTCAAGAGCGGCGGACCTATCCCGTCGTGGATCAAGTTCGTAGGAGGTCCCAACGGCATTGCACCGGGACAGGAAACCGAGGCTACCGCCGTTCTTTCCCCCGGGAACTATGCGTACATCTGCCTGATCCCAAGTCCCGATGGATCGATCCATGCGGCCAAGGGAATGGCTCGCCCCTTCACGGTGACAGAGGCCTCTTCTACGGGCGCGTCGCAGATTCCTCCAGCGGACGTCACCATCAAACTGCTCGACTACGACTTTCAGCCCTCTCAGCCCCTCAAGGCCGGCCGGCAGACAATCATGGTGGAGAACGCCGGACCACAGCCCCACGAAGTGGTGCTGCTGAAACTTGCCCCCGGTAAGACCACCGAGGACTTTGGCATGTGGGCCGAGCACGGCATGAAGGGCCCGCCCCCGGCACAGCCATTGGGTGGCGTGACAGTGCTGGATAAGGGAGGCCGGGGCTCGTTCACCGCCGATCTGACGCCGGGCGACTACGGCTTTATTTGCTTCTATCCCGATCAGAAGGACGGGAAGCCCCATCTCGCTCACGGCATGATGAAGACCTTCAAGGTGAGCTGACGCAGCGACCCCGGCGGAAATCGCTGGGTAAACAGTCGAAGCCGTGTTGAGACCAGAGGCCCGTGCGGCGTGCACGGGCCTCTTCTTGTGCCCGTCGCAGCCGATCCATGTACTTCACATTGGGCGGTACGGTGTAGAGCACGGCCCAGCCGTCGTGGACCATCGATTCATTGACCAGCGTGGTTCCCGTCCAGGCATAGGCCAGAGCCCGGCCATACTGATCGTGCGGAGCAACATCGGATTCCAGACGCACGGTGGATCCCAGGGGGAGCAGCCTGAGAAGCGCTGCCCGGGCTTCCGCCCCGATGGGCTGTTGTTGAGATTCGGGACTGTCGATCCCGATCAGCCGGACGCGTCTGCCATCGCTGCAGCGGAAACTGTCGCCGTCTGATACTCGGCTCACCGTGCATCCCGCGGCGGTTGGCGGCCGGGCTTGCTGCGCGGAGCAGCCGGCCGGGATCAGCCAAAACAGGAAAGGAACCAGAGTGGCCGAAGAACGCGGCATGCCTTCAGGCCTGCACCTGATGATCACCGGCGCCGGAGGCCTGATCGGCTCCGCCCTTGTTCCCCGTCTGGCAGCCGACGGCCATCGCATCACTCGGGTGACTCGAGGCCCGGCGGGACCGGGAGAAATCAGCTGGGACCCTGGTCACGGGATGCTCGATCTGCACCAGCTCGGGCGGATAGACGCCGTCATTCATCTGGCCGGAGAGAATATCGGCAGCCGGTGGACGTCAACCAGAAAACGCCGCATCCAGCAAAGCAGAGTGTTGGGGACTGGCCTGCTGAGCCAGGCACTGAGCCAGCTCCAGCCCCGGCCGGAAGTTCTGATCTCTGCGTCCGCCATCGGCATCTACGGCGATCGGGGAAACGAGCTCCTGACCGAGTCGAGCGCTCCGGGAAACCCCGAGCAGGACTTTCTGGTAAGAGTGTGCCTCGACTGGGAAGCGGCGGCCGAACCTGCCCGTGAGGCCGGCATCAGGGTGGTTCACCCGCGGTTTGGAGTGGTACTCAGCCCGGAAGGCGGCGCCCTGGCCAAGCTCCTGCCTCCATTTCGCCTGGGACTGGGCGGGCATCAGGGACATGGCTACCAGTGGATGAGCTGGATTGCGATCGATGATGTGGTTGGTGCCGTCCGGCATCTCCTCGACGATCGACAGCTGAGCGGCCCGGTCAATGTGACTGCTCCCGGAGCGGTGGTCAATCGCCATTTTATGCAGATCCTGGGACGGGTGCTCCGCCGGCCCACCCTGGTCCGGGTTCCCGCCGCCGCGTTGCATTTGGGCCTGGGCGAAATGGCCCAGCACACCGTGCTCGCCAGCGCCCGGGTACAACCATCCAAGCTGCTCCAGAGCGGCTATCGATTCGAATATCCCGACCTCGAGGCTGCCCTCCGGCATGTGCTTGGAGCGGAAACGAGCGGTAGCTTTACGCGATGAACAACCCAACGGCGGTCCTGCTGCTGAGCGGCGGAATGGATTCGGCTACTACCGGAGCCATAGCGAGAGATCAGGGATTCAATCTGGTGGCCGTCAGTTTCCGCTACGGCCAGCGGCATGCCGTGGAGCTGGACGCGGCGCGGAAGGTAGCCCGGGTGCTGGAGGTGAGCCGTCATCTCGTCCTGGACATCGACCTCCGCGCGATCGGAGGATCGGCGCTCACCGATAATCTCGCGGTGCCCAAGGACACACCGCTGAAGGCTATTGGCGAGCGAATTCCAACCACCTACGTTCCCGCGCGCAATACGATTTTTTTGTCGTTCGCACTCGGCGTAGCGGAAGTGGTGGGCTCCAGCGACATCTTCATCGGGGCGAACGCGCTCGACTACAGCGGGTATCCTGATTGCCGGCCGGAATACTTCCAGGCCTTCCAGAGCATGGCCAATCTGGCAACCCGTGCGGGCGTGGAGGAAGGACGTAGGGTTACCATCCACACGCCGCTGATTCAGCTCACCAAACGGGAGATCATCCAGAGGGGTCTGTCGCTGGGACTGGATTACGCCATCACGGTCAGCTGTTATGACCCGTCCCCCGATGGTGCGGCTTGCGGCAGGTGCGATGCCTGCCAACTTCGGCTGAAGGGCTTTCGGGAGCTCGGTATGGAGGATCCAGCGATATACCAGACAGTAAGCGGGAGAAGAAAAGCGTGAGCGGGACTAGGACAAGCGTGAGCGGGGGCGGCGTCGGGACCTCCCCGCTCACCGCTTACGTTTTTCTTTTCCCGCTCACGGTTTTATGACCTACGCGGTCAAGGAAATCTTCTACACGCTCCAGGGTGAAGGGGCCAACACCGGACGGCCGGCGGTGTTTTGCCGTTTCGCCGGGTGCAATCTCTGGAGCGGCCGGGAGCAGGACCGGGCCGATGCAACGTGCGGTTTCTGCGATACCGACTTCGTGGGGACCGATGGGCCCGGCGGTGGACGGTTCGCCTCGCCCGCTGAGCTGGCGAGCGCGGTTCTCGCGGCCTGGCCGGGAGACAACGCCAACCAACCCTTCGTGGTGTGCACCGGCGGCGAGCCGCTCCTGCAGCTGGATGAGCCTCTGTTGGACGCGCTCCACCGAGCCGGATTCGAGATCGCGGTCGAGACCAATGGCACCCAGCCGGTACCGGCCGGCATCGACTGGGTGTGTGTGAGCCCCAAGGCAGATGCCACCCTGTTGGTACACTGCGGGGACGAGCTGAAGCTGGTGTTTCCCCAGCGCGGCGCTGAGCCCAGTCGATATGAGAGCCTCGAGTTCAAGCACTTCTATCTGCAGCCGATGGACGGACCGGAACAGCAGGCCAACACCGCCGCTGCACTCCGGTATTGCCTGGCCCATCCGCGCTGGCGGCTCAGCCTGCAGACGCATAAGATTTTAGGATTGAAATGAGGGGAAAGTCGGGTACCCTCCCTCTCTCCCGTCCCTCCCGACCTTCCCGATCAGTAAAGAATGAACGGCTACTCCGACCGCATCAACCACGCGTTTGCCTTTGCCGCCAAATACCATGGTGCCATGGCCCCCATCGGGACGGGGATGGACTACCTGGCTCACCCAGCCAACGTCGCCATCATCCTGGCCCGCTACGACTGCGACCAGATCACCATTGTCGCCGGGATTCTCCATCATGTGCTGGAGGAGGCGCTTCCGGACAAGCGGCCGGAGCTGGAGCGGAAGATTGCCGACAAGTTCGGCCCTGTTGTGCTGGCGGTGGCCAAGGACGCGCTGGAGCCGAAGTTCGACCGTCGGGGCGGCGAGCGGGCATGGCAGGCGCGGAAGCAGGAATACCTGACCCAGCTGGCGATCGCCGAGCCCCGGGCACTCGACATCTGCGTGGCCGATGAGATCCATGCCTGTGGTTCGACCATGACCGCGCTCCGGCGGCTCGGCGTGGAATATCTCCGCACGGTTTCCCGGGCCGGATCGGAGCAGACCATCTGGTGGTACCGCTCCATGCTGGAGATCCTCACCTCGCGCACGGACTGGCCCCAGCGGGAAATGATGTCGGAGCTCCGGCTGATGAGCTCCGACCTGGTTCGCAGCCTACGACAGCGGGAAGTGGATCTGTGAAGTACCTCGCGCTACTCCTGCTATCGCTCATCCTGAGCTGCTATGGAGGCGCGCCGCCGCCGATCCCGCTCGACCCGGTTCGCTTCCTCTCCATCAACGACGTGCAGCTGCCCGATACCCTTCCCAACGGATTGGGAGGGCTCGCGCGGGTGGCTACGGTACGGCAGCGTCTGGCGGATCAGGGGCCCATTCTCTTTGTCGTGGCCGGAAACGCGCTGGGCTCGGATGCCAAGCGGATGGTGGATCTGCTCAACCGGGCCAAGCTGGATTTCGCCACGCTCGGCGAGCATGAGCTGAACCTCGGGCCGGATGCGCTGGCCACCCTGGTGGCCGAATCCCAATTCACCTGGATCTCGAGCAACTGTACCCGGCAGGACGGAACCCCGTTTCCCAAGGTGGTTCCCTGGGACACAGTTCGGGTCTCGGGCCACAAGGTGGGTCTGTTCGGGGTGACTCTTCAGGGTGCGTATCCCACTGGTGTCCGGTGTAGCAACCCCGACAGCGCCGCTCACCGGACCATTCAGATGTTGGTTTCCGACTCCGTGGACCTGATCGTGGCCATCACACACCAGAGCACCGACGCCGACCGGAACCTGCTCGGGCGAGAGGCCAAGCTGGACCTGATCCTAGGGGGACATGTTCAGCAGGCCACGGACTCGGTTGTATCCGGCCGTCACGCGGTCAAGGCGGACGAGAACGCCCAAAGCGCTCAATTCGTGACTCTGTGGGGAGGGAAGGATAGCTGGCGGGAGGCGGTAGGACTGGTGCGTATCAATGGCGCGCTGCCGTCCGATACGGCGGTCGCCGCTGCTCTCCGACGCTAAGTAACCAGGGGGTAGAAACACAAATCCCGGCAGAGCCATGCTCGCCGGGACCAGGAGCTTTAGCAGTTTTAATCACCCAGGCTGCAAAGCCGAAATCCCTGGGGCCCCAAAGGGCTATGTCGTACAAGTCGTTAGACTCAATGTAGCGGGTGGGTGGCACCCGCACAAGCCTCTCTGACCGCTCCCCCGCAGGGTGGGGTGCTGGTACATTAGGGACCATGGGTTCCAGCCCTTACCCATCCATCGCCAATATACCGAGCGCATTTGCAGCGGCCTGTCGGCTCTCTCGAACCGAAGGAGAGCTGTTCGAGCGCTGCCGGGTGGCCCTAGTCCGCCGGTTTCAGAGCGAGCGGATCTGGCTCAGCATCACCTCGCCGACCGAATCGGCTGCCCGGGTGGGACCCTCGGTCGGATTCGAGGACGCGGCCGAGGTCGCCCGATTGGCCAGCGGCCAAACCGAGGTAGTCATCCACGCCGACCCCCTGGTCGCGGAAGAGATGCGCTCGGTGGCCATGCCGCTGGCCCTGGGAGTGAGCGTGGTTATCGAGCTGCGCAGCATCTTGCTGGAGCGTCAGGCCTCCCTGGACGACGCCGTATTCCAGCTCAGGGCCCTGAGGCAGGTCGCCCGGTTGCTCTCGTCGGTGCATTCGACCGAAGAGACCGAGCAGCTGATCCTCGATTTCATGGCGGAAGTTTTCTTTGCCTGGTGGGCCTGCCTGTACCGGCCGGAAGGGGAGACCTACGTCCCCCGGGTCTTTCGGTCACTGAATGATCGCCTGAGGCCCGCGCCGATCGAGCGCGCCGCTCTCGATCTGGCGCTTCCGCCCGGCAGCAGCGCGATCGGAGGGGACGACATCTCGATCAGCGAGCTGGTAGGACCGGGAGCGGAACTGGTGGTGCCACTGGATGCCGGCGCCGAAAGGATGGCGGTGCTCGTGCTTGGCTCCAGAATCAGCGACAAGCTTTACGGAAGAGCCGAGTCGGAGCTGGCCGCTACCCTATCCTTTGCCGCGGCCATTGCTCTCAAGAATTCCGAGCTGGTGGAGCAGCTGCACAGTGCCGCTACCACCGACGAGCTGACCGGATTGTGCAACCGTCGAGCGCTGGAAGACCGGCTCGCTGCCGAGATTGCGCGAAGTCTGCGGCATCAGCTCCACACCAGTGTTCTGCTGCTCGATCTCGACCGGTTCAAGGTGGTGAACGACACCATGGGCCATGCGGCCGGCGACCGGCTGCTGGTGCAGGTGGGTCAGGTGCTGCGGAAGCAGTGCCGGGCGCTGGACGTGGTGGGACGGCTGGGGGGAGATGAGTTCCTGGTGATTCTGCCGATGACCAAGCCGGCGGAGGCACGGGTTTTTGTCGCCCGAGTGCAGGCCAGTGTCCGGGAGATCGAGAAAACCAACCCGGAGTTCGGGAGCTGTACCCTGAGCATGGGAATTGCCGAATCACCGCAGCACGGAACGACCGTGAGCAGCGTGCTTGCTGCAGCCGACAATGCCTTGTACCGGGCCAAGCGAGGCGGCAGGAACACAGTAGAAGTCGCGGAGAGCTAGCCATCATCACCCAATCCGAGTTCACCCTGCTGGGTGACGCGATCTGGCTCGATTTCGTCAACACGGCGAGAGGCCGAACCCCGGCCTCGCCTGATCTGCTGCCGGACGATGCAGCCATTGCGCGCTGGGCCGACGTGCAAAGTTTGCACTCCAGCCATGAACCGCCTCTGCTGACGGAGGCACTCGGTTTACGCCAGTGGCTGACCGCCCTGGCCGAGGCACTCGATCTTGGTCTGCAGCCCCCCGGAGGGGCCATTGCGGCGATCAACCAGCAGCTCGCCCGGGAGTCGGGCCACCATCAGCTGATCCGGACCGGCGGGGCATGGCAGCTCCGGTTTGCTCCAACCCGCCGTCCTGCTCTGCTTGCCGCGATCGCTCAATCGGCCGCGGCCACCCTGGCCGAGCCGTTGATCTATGTCCGCCGCTGCGCGGGCGAAGGATGTTCCCTCTTCTTCACCGACAATTCCCCCAATCAGAGCCGCCGCTGGTGTAACCCGGTGGTGTGCGGCCGCGAGGTCAGGGTCGAGCGGCGCCGCGGACTCCTGCGCTGACCGCCATAGAGCCCTACCGCTATTTCCAGCGGACCCAGGAAACCCTGGGGCAGCGCTATCGCCTGGAGCGCACCGTTGCCGCTTCGGCCGAGCAGGTCCTGTTCGAGGCATATGACCTGATCCTCAAGCGGCGGATCAGCCTCAGGGTCAACTTCTACGAAGATCCGGCCATACGCGCGTGGTTTCTGCGCGAAGCCGAAGCGCTCAGCCGACTGGATCATCCGGCAATCAGGCATGTCTATGACGCCGGGATCATCGGCGACTTGGCATTTCGGGTGGGCAACTGGATTGAGGGAGAGGGACTGCAGCAGGCGTTGCACCGGGGGCCGCGTCCGATTCCCATGGTGCACACCCTGGCCCGCGACATCCTGGGCGCGCTGGAGCACGCCCATGGCTACGGCATCATCGTCCGGCGGATCGTCCCACCTTCGGTGCTGATGAGCACCGCCGGGCGAGCCACGATCACGGACCTGCGCTTCTGCAGCTATGCCCTTCCCGCGATCCCGCCCGGCACAGTGCCCACATGGCTGTCCTACATGGCGCCTGAAGTGCGCGAGGGTGCTCCAGGCGATGCCGCCAGCGACGTCTACACCGCGGGGGCCCTACTCTATGTCGCGATCACCGGGCAGGAGCCGCCTCTCGATCCGACGCAGCTTCGCAGGCCCACCGAGCTCCGCCCCGCCTGCACCAGAGCCATCGAACGGATCATTCTGCGGTCGCTGCAGCCGGCCCAGGACGACCGGTATCTGACCGCGGCCGAGATGCTGGAGGACTTTGCCTCGGACGCCGGGACCTTTGAAACTCCGGCCGTTGCCATGGTCCCGGCGTCTCTGGCCGACGCCGAAGACAATGCCCGCTGGGAGAAGCGGCTGCGTCGGGCGCTGGGCGACGACTACGAGCTGCTCAGCCTGCTCGGCACCGGCGGCTTCGGGCGGGTATACCGGGTGCGTGACCTCAGCCTGGAACGCGAGGTGGCGCTCAAGGTGCTGCAGCCGCTGCTCACTCGGGACCCCGAAGTGGTGGAGCGCTTCCGGCGTGAAGCTCAGCTGGCTGCCGGCCTCAGTCATCCGAATATCGTCAACATCTTCGATATCGGCGGGCGGTCGGGCCTGCTCTGGTATACCATGGAGCTGATCAACGGACCGAGTTTGGCCCAGCTGGTGGAGCGGGAAGGTCCTCTACCGCTGGAGAGAGTGCTCCGGCTGCTGCGCGAGGCGCTCTCCGCTCTGGCGCACGCCCACGGATCGGGACTGGTGCACCGCGATATCAAGCCCGAAAACATGCTGATCGATCAGACCGGCAGCCTGCAGATTACCGACTTCGGATTGGCGCTGGCGCTTCGGGGGAAGTACGGCGGCGCCACGAGCCAGAGCGGCACACCGCAGTTTGCCAGCCCGGAGCAGCTGCTGGGGGAGCGAGTGGACCAGCGGTCCGATCTGTACAGTCTGGCCGCGGTGGCCTACTACGCTCTGCTGGGCACTCCTCCCTTCCCCGGGTTGACCACGGAACAAGTGCTGGCAAAGCAAACCACCAATCAGTTCCCCACCTCCCGAGGGCAGCGCGAGGATGTGAGCGAAGCGCTGGAGCGGGTGCTCGATCGGGCGCTTCAGGCGGACGTGAGCGAGCGCTATCCGTCCGCGGCCGAGTTTCTCCAGGCGGTAAATCAGGCCGTCGGCGCGCCCGGGCGAGAGCCGGTGGCCGACTGGGCCCGGGCAGCAGCCCGGTGGTTTCGCGGATCCCCCCTTGACTAACGACGCTGGTTATACAGATTTGTCCCCGCGATTAGTACCCAGTTGCAGGTCTGACCGATCGGAATCTTTTTCGAATGGCATTCAAGACCCGGGACATCGCCCTCGGGTCTTTTCATTTTTTATGACGCAGGACAGGCCTGCGCTCATAAAAACTCGGTATTCCGGATGTTCCGGAGCCGACGTAGTCAAACAAACATGGAGTTGTCTCAATGGCTCGCACCATCGGCACGGTGAAGTGGTTCAACGACGCGAAGGGTTTTGGCTTTATCACCCCGGAGAATGGGGACAAGGATTGTTTCGTCCACCATACCGCCATCAAGGCGGAAGGCTTCCGCAGCCTTTCCGAGGGCGACCGGGTTGAGTTCGACATCGTGCAGGGTGCGAAGGGCCCCGCCGCCGAGAACGTAACCAAGGTGAAGTAACCCGCACCCATGGTGCGGAAACAAAAA
>JBJMPB010000305.1:0-3000 GCA_045803455.1 Gemmatimonadales bacterium
GCTCGAGGTCGGGCAGAATTCCCGAATTACAGTGCGCTTCGTCAATCGCCTGCCGCTGCCCTCATCGGTGCACTGGCATGGGATTCGGCTGGACAATCCGAATGATGGAACTCCAGGGCTGACCCAACCCGCGGTCGAGCCCGGCGCCGAGCTGGTTTACCACCTGCGCTTTCCCGACGCGGGGATCTACTGGTATCACCCGCACGTGCGAGAGGACCTTCAGCAGGAGCTGGGTCTCTATGGAAACCTGCTGGTTCGCTCGGATTCGGGGACCTTGGAGCCGGTGGATCGCGAAGCCGTGCTGATGCTGGATGATATTCTGCTGTCCGATGCCGGAATGGTGCCGCTGGGACGGGACGCGCCGACTCATGCCTTGATGGGTCGCTTCGGCAATGTGTTCCTAGTAAACGGCGAGCCCGACTACCACCTGCGGGTCACACGGGGCGAGGTCGTCCGCTTCTTTCTCACCAACGCTGCCAACGCCCGAATGATGAATCTTTCATTCCCGAACGCGTGGATGAAGCTGGTCGGCTCCGATCTGGGTCCTTACCAGCAGGATGAATGGGTCAGCAGCGTGGTAATTGCTCCGGCCGAGCGCTACATCGTGGACGTGCGGTTCGATCGGACGGGCAAGGTACCGTTGCTGAATCGAGTGCGCGGGCTGAACCACCTCTATGGCCGCTTTTTCGACGAGGTGGACACTCTGGGCCTGGTGAAGGTTTCGGCCAAGCCGGCTCCAAGGAATCCAGGCGGCAATTTCGGAGAGCTGAAGCACCACGCCGAGGTGGCTGCAGAGCTGGATCGGTATCGGCGTGGCGCGGAAGGGGCGCCGGAGAAAACTCTGGTTCTCACGCTGCACACCATGGACCTGCCGGCTCTCAGCCAGCGGCTCATGCAGCTGGACTCGATCTACTTTCCTCCGGTGGAGTGGAGCGGGACGATGCCGATGATGAACTGGGCCTCAACCGGCCGGCAGGTACGATGGATTCTGCAAGACCGGGACAGCGGAAAGGAGAACATGGACATCGACTGGCACTTTCGCCGGGGCAAACCAGTCCGGATCAAGCTGGTGAACCAGCGGCAGAGCGTCCACGCCATGCAACATCCCATCCACTTCCACGGGCAGCGATTTCTGATTATGGCCGTGAACGGGGAGCCCAATCACAACCTGGTCTGGAAGGACACCGTTCTGGTGCCGGCGGGAAGCACGGTGGATATTCTGCTCGACCCCTCCAACCCAGGTCGCTGGATGGCCCACTGCCATATCGCCGAGCATCTGTCTGCCGGCATGATGGCAACGTTCACAGTGGATTAGAGATCCTTCGCTTCGCTCAGGATGACAGCTTCTCGTTCAGGATGACATTTTCGGAGAAACCTATGCGGGCCCTTGCCTTACTCCTTGCGCTGTACGCCTCGCCAGCCGCGACGCTTCTTGCCCAGCGACCTGATTCGTTGGCCGAGGAGGTACGGAAGTACGTATCGGTAGATACGGCGGCTGTTGCGCTTACCCACGTGCTCCTGATCGACGGGACTGGCAGCGCGCCCAGGGCCGATCAAACCGTCCTGGTTCAGAACGGACGCATCGCGCAGGTCGGGCCAGCCGCCCAGGTCCGCGTCCCGGCGGGGGCCCTGACGATGGACCTCAATGGACACACCCTGATCCCGGGCTTGATCGGGCTGCATGACCATCTGTTCTACACCGCGGCCGGGGGCCGCGCGGCTCAAATGTCCTACACGGGCCCCCGGCTGTACCTGGCCTCGGGCGTTACCACGATCCGCACCGCGGGCGGACGCGCGCCCTACGCCGAGATCAATCTGCGGGAGAATATCAACAAGGGTCTCGTGCCCGGGCCCCGGATTCACCTGACGGCTCCATACATCACCGGCGCCCCGGGTGGCGGCAGCATGGACGTGGTAACCTCACCGGAGGAGGCTCGCCGGTTCGTGGCATACTGGGCCAGCGAAGGAGCCACCTGGATCAAGGCATACACCGACATTCGCCGGTCGGAGCTGGGAGCGGCCATCAAGGAGGCCCACCGGCGGGGGGTCAAGGTCACCGGACATCTCTGCTCGGTTTCGTTCAAGGAGGCGGTGGAGCTGGGAATCGATAATCTGGAGCACGGCATGCTGACCGCCTCGGACTTCGATCCATCGAAACAACCCGATGTGTGTCCGGTCAGCGTCGTCGGCCGCAACAACTCAGCCGACGTGCAAAGCGAGACCGCGAAATCCGTGATCCAGACAATGGTCCGGCACAAGGTCTCGATGACATCGACCCTGGCGGTGTATGAGCCGTTTGTTGCCAATCGTCCGACCAAAGACGCGCGGGTGTTGAATGCGATGTCGCCCGAGGTGCGGGCCAGCTACATGAAGATCCGCAATGAGATCGATTCCAGCGGCAACGGCCCGATCGCGGCAGAGGGGCTGCAGAGCGCCATGGCATTCGAGAAAGAATTCGTCGAGGCTGGAGGCCTACTCGCGGCCGGGGTCGATCCGACCGGGCTGGGCGGGGCGCTAGCCGGCTACGGCGACCAGCGCAACTATGAGCTGCTGACTGAAGCCGGATTCACTCCAGAGCAGACCATACAGATTATGACGCTGAACGGCGCGAGAATTCTGGGAGTGCAGCGCCGGCTAGGATCGGTTGAGACGGGCAAGCTCGCCGACCTGGTGGTGCTCAAGGGTGACTTGACCGGCCAGCCTTCGGCTATTCGAAACCCCACGCTCGTGTTCAAGGACGGAGTGGGCTACGAGCCGGCCAAGTTGATTGCTTCCATCGAAGGACGGGTGGGAATCGATTAACCCGATGCCGTTATCGGGCGTGATTCGCGTCGATCGACGAGAGATCGAGATCAGCCGACCGGAGAAGGTCCTCTTCCCGGACGACGGTATCACCAAGGGCGACCTCATCGAATACTACGCCCGGATTGCGCCGCGCATGCTGCCGCAGCTCAGGGACCGGCCGCTCACGCTGGAGCGTTATCCCAATGGCATCAACAC
>JBJMPB010000353.1:0-15502 GCA_045803455.1 Gemmatimonadales bacterium
GACGAGCAGCGGCAAAACCTGCCGCCCCAGCTGCCGGATACCCAGCAGCCCAACCCCAGTCCGACCTCGGGAGAGCCAAAGCGGTTATCGCAATGAAAGACGGGTAGGAGGGGGAAGGACGGGAAAGACGGGAAGGTGAGAGCAGAGAAAAGCCCCGGAACCAGAGCGGTCCGGGGCTCATTTTGTCTCCTGCTCTTTATTTAACCGGCCCTCCCGTCCTTCCCCTCCTTCTTACACCCCCGCCTGCTGGGCCTGCGGCGCTCCCGTTTGCTGCAGGACCTTGGCACGGTTATCCACGATCTTGGCCGACTTGCGGAGCGCGGTGAGGTAGTTTCTCACCCGCTCCTGTTTTGCCACGTTGATCAGCCGGGCCCGGTACTGCTCCAGGTCTTTGGCGAATTTGGCTGAATCGGCTTTGATGTGCTGCAGCGTCTCAATGACGTAAATCCCGTCTTTGGTATCGAGAACACCGCTCCGCTCGCCCTCCTTCAGCCCAAACGCGGTGCCGACAACGATCGGGTTGGTGAGTGGAGGATTGATTCGGCTAAAGGGCCCGAACTCGCGATGGGGTAGCTTCATGGCCGCCGCCGCCTGGGCCAACGAATTCCCTCCCTCGGCTCGTTTCAAGAAGTCCTTTGCCAACTGGCGGGCCGCAGCCCACTTCTTCTGGTCGCGGGTGGCGGACATTACTGCCGGCCGGATCTCCGCCAGCGCGGGCACCCCGGCATCGTGGAGGCTATCCAGCCGGAAGATGTAATAGGCGAACGAGGTTTCAATCACCGGGCTGGTTGCGCCAGGTTTGGCTTGAAAGGCCCAGACCCCCGCATCGGGGACTACTAGCTGGCCCAGTTGGACTTTGGTGCCCTGCTGAACGGGGGCGGTGTGCCCGATCTTCAGCTTTAGCGCGCGGGCGACGGTATCGAGCGCTGCAGGATCGCTCCGCTCGGCGCCGAGATGCTCCAGGCTATCCGCTTGAGCGTCCAGCTGATCGCGGTGCGTTCCGGTGACTTCGATGGGGAACAGGATGTGACGACCCTTGGCCTTGTTTCCCTTGCGGCTGGTAATCTCGATGATGTGGAAGCCGAATTGCGAGAGCACCGGGGGGGAAACCGTGTGCAAGGGCAGCGCAAACGCCGCGGAGTCGAACGCAGGATCCATCGCTCCCTTGGTCCACTCACCCAGATCGCCACCCTTGGCGGCACTGGCACTATCTGCCGACTCCCGGCCGGCTACCTCAGCGAATGGGGCGCCGTGCAGGATCTCCTGGCGGGCCGAATCCACCCGCGCACGTACGGCGGCCGTGTCCGCGGAGGTAGCCATGCGCGGCAGCGCCACATAGCTCAGGTATGCCGTTTTGGGACGCTGAAATTCGTCCCGGTGGGCCTTGTAGTAGGAGGCCAATTCGGCATCGCTTACCCGGATGGAGGAATCGGGCACAGCAGTGCGGGGGACGATGGCGGTGAGACCGATCTTCACCATTTCATGCTCGTCCCGGTACCGCTCCCAGAGCGCAGCATCAGACAGGTAGATGTCCGAGGTCACCAGCCGGAGAAGCTTGGCCCGTTGGAGCTCATCCCGATACTGGGCCTCCAGGCTAGGGAGATACTGTTGGGCGACACTGGAGGTGAGCCAGCGCTGGTACTTGGCCAGATCAAACTGGCTATCGGTCTGGAATTCGGGAACTTTTTGAAATTCGGGCAGGGGAGATGTCCGGATGGCCTGCACCACTTCATCTTCGCTGACGCTAATGCCCCGGCGGCGGTATTCGGCATCGAGCACGCTGTTCTGGACAATCTGGTCCCAGACCTCGTCGCGGACCTGCTGATAATCGTCCAGCCCCATGGCTCCGGGGCTCTGCCGCTGGCGGGCGTCTATCGACTGCTGGACGATGTTCTGATAAGTGCGGGCATCGATACTTCGCCCGTTGATCTTGCCGACGGAGGTCTGGGTCAACAGGCCGGTGCCGCCGGTAATTCCACTGAGGTCCAGCACCAACCAGGCAAAGAAGGTAATGGCCACCACGACCATGAGGGGCTTGGCCGCGTTCCGAAAGGCTTGCATCATAGCAGATTCGAGGCTCCAACCGAGTGATGTGCGACGAGGCTGAAGGTTAAGGCTACTGACGCAGAACCTCAAGGCGCCATTCTGCTTAGCAGTTGACACGCAGAGGGCCGCCAACTACTCTCACCGTACTTCCCGCAGCAGAGAAGCCGTGATTCCCCCAGCAGTTCTGACCTGAAGATCCGGGAACCGATGGCCACGACGGAAATTGAAAAGCTGGAGCGTCGGTACGCCGAGAACCCTCAAGGGCTGACCTTTGCTCCCTTGGCCGAAGTCCATCGCAAAAACGGAGAAGTCGCTAGAGCCCTGGAGCTGTTGAAGGCAGGGCTCGAGCTTCATCCGAACTACATACCGGCGAGCATTGTGCTCGGCCGTTGCCACTGGGATCTGGGAGACCTACCGGCGGCCGAGGCCGCATTCTCCCATGTACTTCGGCTGGACGATGAAAACGTCATCGCCCTCAAGTCTCTGGCCGACATCAACGAGCGGTTGGGTCGCTTCAGTGATGCCCAGCGGTGGCTGAACCGGCTGATCGCGGTAGACCGGAGCAACGAGGAGGCCCGGCAACAGCTCGCTCGCATCGAGACGGCTAAGCAGCAGCCGGTTGCCGCTGATGCCAAGGTTGCCGCCGATGCCAAGGAACCCGTCTCGGCCAAACGGACTGCAGCCGAGCCGACCGGAAAGACGCCGGAACCTGCAATAGGCGAGGCCGAACTGGCGCCTTCTCCTGTGACGGCATCCAACGCAACATCTCCTGAAGCAAAACGGCCGGAGCCAAAGCCTCCTGAAGAGAGGCTTCCCAAACCAAACCTGGCCGAACCAAGCTCAGTTCAGGATGGTCCGGTCGATTTGACGGCTGTTATCGCGGAGCCGAAGTCTTCGCCGGAGCTCCAGTTCCTCGATATTGCGGAACCTCCGCAGAACCCCGAACCGCCTCAGGCAGCTCCTCCTCCTTCCGAGCCGGCTGATTCGCCGGAGGAGGCGCCCGCAGTCCCCGGCCTCATCAGCCAGGAGTTCGTGCCTCCCAAGGAGGGCTCGTACCATCTGCATCCCGAGCTGGCTCACGATTTCGGCTCAGCCGAATCTCCGGAGCCAGCTCGATCTCCGGAAGTGGAGGATCTTGGGGTTGAAACTACCGAGGAGGTGGAGCTGCAGAGCTCGGGGGCCTCGGAGTTTCGAGTGCCCAATGCCGCCGAAGAATTTATGGATGCCGGGGTAACTACCCCGGCTCCAGCGTGGTCCGAGATCGAGATGGCGCCACCGCCGGCCTTCGAAGCTCCCCCGGCAGTGGAGGGGCCTCCTGAATTGCAGAAGTCTGCCCCAACAGCTGAGTCTCCCCCTACCCAGCCCCCAGTAGCCGTACCGGACCCCGCCCGGACGCAGGAACCCACACCGCGGTCGTATTCGGTGCGAGAGACAAAGGGTCAGTCGGTCGTCGCGTTTTTTCAGAGCCTGCTTTCAGCCCGACCCACAGGAAGTCCGGCGTCCGCCGTAAGCTCGGCGGGTGCAGCCCAGGAAGGAGCACCGGCAAACGCAGGAGCTGCTGCGGCAGGTTCGGCTCCCCCTTCCGCAGGCTCCCCGGACAACGTCTCCTTCGACGACTTCTTCAACGCTGCAACCTCGGGCTCCTCTTCGGGGAACAAGGAAGGCGACCCAAGCAAGGACGATCTGGATCAGTTCCAGTCCTGGTTGCAAAACCTCAAGCGCTGAATGCGCGTCGCCGTGCTCAACGGCCCCAACCTCAATCTGCTGGGGCAGAGGGAACCGGAACTGTACGGCCGCACGAGTCTGGCGGATATCGAGGCCATGGTCCGGGAAGCGGCCAAGCCCCTCGACGCCGAGATCGATTGGTTCCAGACCAATCACGAAGGTGAAATGGTCGAGGCGGTCCAGCGGTTGCGAGGGCGAGCCGACGGGGCGCTGATCAACGCGGCGGCGCTGACGCATTCCAGCCTGGCGCTCCGCGACGCGCTGCTGGCGGTGCGGGTACCCTTCGTCGAGCTTCATCTGTCCAACATTTTTGCTCGGGAGCCTGAGCGCAGGCATTCGGTCATAGCGGACCTCGCCCTCGGCATGGTGACCGGGTTCGGCGCACAAAGTTATCTGCTGGCCTTGCAGGCGCTGATGGGTCGGCTCCGTGCCGGCTGATCGAAGGATCGAGCGGCAAACCGGGCTCAGGGTGGCATTGGAGGCGGAGGGGCTGGACGGGCTGGTCATCACTCATCTGCCCAATATTCGCTACCTCACCGGGTTCACCGGCTCGGCTGCGGTATTGCTGGTCCGGAACGATGCCACGGTCCTGGTCTCGGATTTCAGATATGCGGCACAGGCCCCGACCGAAGTCGGCGGATCGGCGGTGGTCGAGATCGATCAACGCAGCGTATGGGATCGTCTGGGCAAGGTGCTGCACGACGGTAAGATCGAGCGGCTCGGGATCGAAGCGCACGTCATGAGCATCAAGGATGCCGATCGGCTCAGCGGGTTGACCCCGGCCCGGCTGGTGCCCACCAGTGAACTGGTTGAGCATCAGCGGGAGGTCAAATCGCCGGAAGAAATCGCAGCGATCAGGTCGGCGGCAGAGCTGGCGCAGGAGGCTTTGGCTGAGGTACTGCCTCGAATTCGGGTGGGGCAAACCGAACTCGAGATTGGCTCAGACCTGGAGCGGGTCCTGCGGCGGCGCGGGAGCCAGTGGCACCCGTTCCCAACCATTGTCGCCTCCGGTCAGCGTTCTGCCTTGCCGCACGCCCGCACCAGTCCACGGCCGGTCGACCCGGGAGACCTTCTCCTGGTGGACTTTGGTGCCCAGGTGGATGGGTATTGCGCCGATCTGACCCGAACCGTCGTGGTGGGGGCCAAGGCCGACGAGCGGCAACGGCTGATTCACGGGGTGGTGCAGTCGGCTCAGCGAAGGGCTATCGAGCACTTGAGACCCGGCATGACCGGACGTGAAGGCGACGCTCTCGCCCGTGAGGTGATCACCACCCGGGGCTTCGGCGATGCTTTTGGGCATTCTCTGGGGCATGGACTTGGGCTTGAAGTACATGAGGCCCCGCGGCTTTCGCCCAGCTCCGATGCGACGTTGCCGGTCCATGCCGTAGTCACGGTAGAGCCTGGTATCTATTTTCCGGGATGGGGTGGAATACGGCTGGAAGACGATGTGCATCTGGGTCCTGCGGGCGCCGAGTGCTTGTCGGACGGCCGGACCGATCTGCTTGAACTGGTTTAGACTCTCGAGCTCATCATCATGGCATCTACCGCCGACTTCAAAAACGGGCTCGTTCTCGAGATCGACGGCCAGCTGTTTCAGCTGGTCTATTTCCAGCACGTCAAGCCAGGCAAGGGCGGCGCTTTTGTCCGAACCAAGCTCAAGAACATCCGGACCGGCGCGGTCATCGACCGCACCTACAACGCCGGAGAGCGGGTTAATGACGTTCGGCTGGAGCGCCGGGCGCTGCAGTTCTCGTATGCCGACGGGCACTTCTATCACTTCATGGATCAGCAAACGTTCGACGACATCATGCTGACCGACGAGTTGATCGGGCAGGATCAGCTGAAGTACCTGAAGGAAGGGATGGAATGTGAAGGTCTGGTCCACAACGATCGGGTGATCACCGTGGAGCTCCCCTCTTTCGTGGAGCTGACCGTCACCCGAACCGCCCCGGGCATCCGGGGTGATACCGCTACCGGCGGAACCAAACCGGCCACCCTAGAGACGGGTGCCACGGTGCAGGTGCCGCTTTTCATCGAGGAGGGCCAGGTGATTCGGGTCGACCGCCGCGAAGACAAGTACTTGACCCGCGTATGAGCCCACAAGAGATGCAGGAGCTCGCCGAGCTGCTGCAAAACGTGCCGGGCATTCACTCCATCGATCTCAAGGATGTAAAGCGCCTGGCCCAGCTGCTGCGGGAAACGCCGGAGATCGGCTCGATCGAGGTGAAGGGGTGGTTCGGCACCGGCGTGGTGATCACCCGGACAACCGCTACCCCGGTTGCCGCCGCGGCACCGGTGGTCGTGGCCGCACCGCCCGCCGCCTCAGCGGATAAGGACGCCCCGCCGCGCCCGGCCAGTACGGCGCCGCAGCTCAAGGAGATCCGCTCGCCGATGGTAGGCACGTTTTACAAGGCCCCGGAGCCCGGCGCCGAGGCCTACATCAAGGTGGGCAACCGGGTAACCCCAGGCCAAACCGTGTGCATCATCGAAGCCATGAAAATCATGAACGAGATCGAGGCGGAAATCGCCGGCACCGTGCGCGAGATCTTGGTGGAAGACAGTCAACCGGTGGAATTCGGGCAGGTTCTCTTCCGGGTCGATCCTAATGGCTGAGGCGAAAGCGCCATCCTCCCCCCAGTCCAGCTTCAATTTCAAGCAAGCCATCTCTCAGATGGTCCAGCGGAACGCCTCCGACTTGCTGCTCAAGGTCGGTCGGCCCCCCACGGTTCGGCTGAACGGGGAGCTGCACGCTCTGGAGATGCCGCCGGTCAAGCCGGAGGACCTGAAGCTCTTGGCCGAGCAGATCATGACGCCGCGTCAGGTCAAGGAGTTCGCCGAGAAGAAGGAGGCGGACTTTGCCATTGGCGTTCCCGGGGTGGGACGGTTCCGAACCAACATTTACCAGCAGAGGGGCACGCTTGCCTTTGCCTTGCGTGCCATCCCCTATGAGGTGAAGACCGTTCGGGAGCTGAATCTGCCGGCGGTGCTGGAAGAGATCTCTTTGCGTCCCCGTGGTCTGGTGCTGGTGACCGGGGTAACCGGGTCCGGGAAATCCACGGCTCTGGCCTCGATGATTAACCACATCAACCAGAACCGCCGGGTCAATATGATCACCATCGAAGACCCGATCGAGTTCCTCCACCGCGATGTGCAGTCCAATATCTCCCAGCGCGAGGTGGGGAACGACACGATCTCCTTCGGCATGGCGCTCCGTCATGTGCTGCGGCAGGACCCTGACGTGATTCTGGTGGGCGAGATCCGCGACGTAGAAACGCTGGACACTGCCCTGAAAGCGGCGGACACGGGGCACCTCGTGTTCTCCACCCTGCACACCACGGACGCCAGCCAGACGATCAACCGCATCCTGTCCTTTTACCCGCCCCACCAGCACCAGGAGGTCCGGATGCTGCTGTCGACCGCGCTCCAGGCCGTGGTGTCGCTGCGGCTGGTCCCCCGGGCCGATGGAAGGGGCCGGATTCCAGCGGCGGAGGTGCTGATCAATACGGCTGCGGTTGCCGACAACATTCGCGATATCGAAAAGGCACTGCACATCCCTGATTTGATCGCCGAAGGCGCCATCTCTTACGGGATGCAGACCTTCGACCAATCGTTGATGCGGTGGTACAAGGATGGACTGATCTCCTACGAAAGCGCGCTATTTTATTCCACCAATCCCAATGAATTTGCGCTCCGGGTGTCCGGGGTGGATTCGGCGTCGGATCGGAAATTCGACGAGGTTACGGGGGACGCGGCCAAGTCGCAGACTTTGGACCTGACGCCATAGATGCCGCGGCAGGTTTCGAGCCCACCGCATGTTTAAGAAGGTCTTGATCGCCAACCGCGGCGAGATTGCCCTTCGGGTCATCCGCGCCTGCCGCGAGCTGGGGGTCGAGACCGTGGCCGTCTATAGCGAGGCCGATCGCGAGTCGCTGCACGTTCGCTTTGCCGACGACGACGTGTGCATCGGCCCGCCGCCTAGTCGCAACTCCTACCTGCGCATACCCAATCTCATAGCCGCAGCTGAGATCACCGGGGCCGACGCAATTCATCCGGGCTACGGCTTCCTGGCGGAGAACGCGGAGTTTGCCGACACCTGTCGCGCGTCGAACATCACGTTCATCGGGCCGACCGGCGATCAGATCCGGCAGATGGGCGACAAAGCCACCGCCCGGCGGCTAGCGTCCGAAGCCGGCGTTCCTACCGTGCCTGGCTCGCCCGGGACGATCGAGGAGGTGGACGACGCCCTTGCCTTTGCCAACGAGATCGGTTTTCCGGTGATCATCAAGGCCACGGCAGGCGGCGGCGGAAAAGGGATGCGGATCGCACATGACCCGGAGCAGTTCTCACAGCTCTTTGGGTTGGCCCAAAACGAAGCGTTGGCAGCCTTCGGCAACGGCGCGGTGTACGTCGAGAAATACCTGGAGCATCCCAGGCACGTGGAGATCCAGGTGATGGGTGATCTGCACGGTAAGGTCGTTCACATGGGCGAGCGGGACTGCTCGGTGCAGCGCCGCCATCAGAAGCTCATCGAAGAGAGTCCGAGCCCCGCCTTGAACGACGAGCTTCGAGCCCAGATGGGACAATCCGCGGTGGCGCTGGCTTCCAACATCGGGTACGCCGGCGCGGGCACGATCGAGTTCCTCCTGGATCCTGAGGGAAAGTTCTACTTCATGGAGATGAATACCCGGATCCAGGTGGAGCATCCGGTCACTGAGATGGTGACCAGCTTTGACATCGTTAAAGAACAGATCCGGGTCGCGTCGGGAGAGCCGGTCAGCTTCCAGGGGGACGGCCGCCGCCTTCGCGGCAATGCCATCGAGTGCCGGATCAATGCGGAAGATCCCTATCGTAACTTCCAGCCCTCGCCCGGCCTCATCACAGCTTACCATCCGCCGGGCGGGCCGGGCGTTCGCCTGGATACGCACGTCTACGCCGGTTATACGGTGCCGCCCTATTACGATTCGCTTCTGGCCAAGGTGATCGTTCACGGCAACACCCGGGAAGAGGCGCTGAGCCGGATGGGCCAGGCGCTGGACAGCTTTATCCTGGAAGGGGTCACCACAACGATTCCATTCCTGGCCCGGGTCATCCGCCATCCCGACTTCGTTGCGGGGAACGTTGATACCCGTTTTCTCGAGCGGGAGTCTCACCTGCTGCGCCCGGAAGCATGAGAATCGACATCCTGTTTTCTCCCAGCGGGCTGACTCCAGCCGAGGTGCAGGGGAAATCCGTATTCGTCATCGACATCCTGCGGGCCACCACGTCGATGTGTGCCGCATTGAGCCGGGGCGCCAAGGCGATCATCCCGGTCGCCTCGACAGAGGAAGCCCTTCGCCTGGCCCAGACCATCGGCAGCGCGGACGTTCTGCTGGCGGGCGAGAAGGACTGCGTTCGGATTCCGGGATTTCACCTGGGCAACAGCCCGTTGGAAATGACTGAACGAGCGGTACGGGGAAAGACCATCATCGTTACCACCAGCAACGGAACCAAGGCTCTGCTCGCTACCCAGGGAGCCGGCGCAGTGTACCCCACCGCTGCGGTGAACCTGTCAGCAGCGGCGGAGAAGGCGCGCGAGGTACTGGATAGTGACCGGCACATCCTGATCGTGTGCGCCGGCCGGGAGGGGACTTTTTCGCTGGACGATGCCTACTGCGCGGGGCGTCTGGCGGCAGCGGTTCTGGGAGGCACCCGGCCGCAACGGGGCCTGAACGACGCGGCTATAGCGTCTCTCGATCTGGTCCGACGCTACCGCGATGGCTGGGAGCGTCCGCTGAGATACAGCCGGGGCGGAAGGGAGCTGGTAAAGCTCGGGTTCCGGGAGGACCTGCGCGAGGCGGCCCGAACGGATGCGTATCCGGTGCTGCCGCTCTACCACGAGCGCCGGGTCACGCTGGCGGCGGTACCGGTATGAGTACGGATTCCCGGCGGCGGCTGGGCGCCCTTACCGCTCTGGTGCTGGGCCTCTTTGTCGGCCTCACCTTGCTTCCGATTCCCATCACAGGTCCGGTTGGCCGCTACATCGGTCATGGGCTCTGGCAAATTCTCGGCGCGGGCGCGCTGGGCATTCCGCTGCTCGGAGCCGGGCTGGCGCTGGCGGGGTTCGACCGATTGGGCAACCTCGACATGAAGCGATCGGCGGTGCTCATCATCGGACTGAGCCTGCTCATTCCCTACCTGGTGGGAGTGATGACGCATGTCGGCAGAACCGATCTGGACATCGACGTGGCCCAGCGTGGCTTCGCTGCTCGCATCGTCGGTGTGCTACCCGGATTCTTCGCAGAGGCAATTTCGGGAAAGGTTGGAGTTGCCGGCGCGGTGCTGCTCGGATTTCTGGCGCTGTCCGCCTTGACCCTCGCCACGTTCGCCTGGCATCCGTTGCAGCGGCTGGAAAGAGGGGGCGAGGTGGGGAAGCGGGGAAGCGGGGAAGGGGACACTCCAGAGCGCAGCGTCAGATCGGAGCGGCGGAAGCGAAAGGCGGTCGAGCCGGAGCCGACGGAATCCGCGGCAGAGCCGGGGCCGGTTTTGTCGTTTCTCCGTCCGTCTGAATCTCGGGCACGAAAAGAGAAGAAGGCCAAAAAGAGCTCAGCCGACGTTGCGGCTGCGGTCGACGAGGAGTCGGATTTGCCGCCGGTGGATCTGCTCACGCCGCCATCAGACCAGGACGTCGACGCCGGAGAGGCTCAGCTGGACCGCTTGGGGAATTCGCTGATTGAGACTCTGCGGACATTCAAGGTGGAGGGCCGGCCGGGTCCCCGTACCACCGGCCCGGTGGTCACCCAGTTCGAGGTAGTGCCGGCGCCGGGTGTCAAAGCCGGACGCATCGGGTCCCTGGCCGATGACCTGGCGATTGCCATGCGGGTTCCTTCGGTCAGGGTCGCTCCTATACCGGGAAAGGGCGCCGTCGGCGTCGAGATTCCCAATCCCACAGCGCGCATCGTGACGCTGCGAGAGCTGTTCGAGTCAGCCGATTGGGCCAGTCGGCGAGCCGTTCTTCCCATAGCGCTGGGGCACGATCTGGAGGGAAAGCCGGTCATTGCCGACCTGACCAAGATGCCGCATCTGCTGATTGCCGGCGCAACCGGCACCGGCAAGTCGGTCACCATCAATACGATCATTTCCAGTCTGATCTATCGCTACACCCAGAAGCAGCTGCGCTTCCTGATGATCGACCCCAAAATGGTGGAGCTGTCGATGTACAACGCGCTCCCCCACATGCGCCACAAGGTGGTTACCAACAATCACGACGCGGCATCGGTGCTCAAGTGGGCGGTGTTCGAGATGCAGCGGCGCTACGAGCTGTTGCAGGCCAACGGGGCCCGCAACATCGCCGACTTCAACCGGAAGGTGGAAGAAGGCAAGCCGCTCAGGAACCCGCCTCGACCCAAGCCCACCCTGACCACGGTCAACGCAGAAGCGCCGGACACTCCGCCAGAGGAGCCGGTGGACGAGACGTATCGCGATGGGGTGCTGCCGTTCATCGTCATGATCATCGACGAGCTGGCCGATCTCATGATGACAGTGCAAGGTGAGGTGGAGACCCCACTGGCCATTCTGGCCCAGAAGGCCCGGGCGATCGGCATACACCTGATCCTTGCGACCCAGCGCCCATCGGTCAACGTGATCACCGGCTTGATCAAGGCCAACTTCCCCAGCCGGATCGCATTCCGGGTGGCATCAAAGGTCGATAGCCGGACCATTCTCGATCAGAACGGCGCGGAAGCGTTACTGGGCAACGGCGATATGCTATTCCTGCCTCCGGGCAAGAGTGAACCCATGCGGCTCCAGGGGGCCTACATCAGCACCGACGAATCGGAGAAAGTGATGGACTGGTACGTCGGACGGCGGGCCGCCCGGCGGGCGGCTCATGAGGCCGCCGAGGCTCAGGAAGCAGACATCCTCGAGCTGGTGCGGGCTCAGGAGGGCGAAGGCGAATCGAGCGCGGAGGCACAGGAAGGCGAGCGTGATCAGCTTTTTCGGGAAGCTGCCGAGGCCTGTATACAGAACCAGGGCGGGTCCACGTCGCTGCTGCAGCGGCGCCTCAGAATTGGATATGGCCGCGCTGCCCGGATTATCGACCAGCTACACTATGCCGGCATCCTGGGCCCGCCCGATGGCAGCAAGCCTCGCGACGTGCTGGTGGGATTCGATCAGCTGGACGAATACTGCGGGTAATAAGCTGGGAAGAGGAGAAGTGGAGGAGGGGACGCGTACCGCGCAAGCACGAGGCCTATTCGACATCGGGAGGTGTGACAGTGCGTTCTACTATAGACCGGGCGCGCCGCTCAGTTCGGAGGCCATAGTAGCCGAGTCCGAGGCCAAAGATCAGCATGACGGCACCCCAGATTGTATTCAGCTTTCCCGCGCTCGTTCCCACGCCCTCGATCCCTGCTCCATAGCCCAGCAACAGAACACCAACTGCCAGGAACAGGCCGCTGATCGGCAATCGTACGTCGAGCGGCATACTCACTTTCCTCCGGTATTCTTAGTTTCGACGCCGCTCACCAGAAAATCAGGTTGAGCACCAGCGTGGCGCCCAGAACAAACGCGGCCAGCACCGCGGGCCGATGATACCAGGTCAGCTGGGCGTCGGTACTGCCGGCCCGCGGCGTCAAGGAGTAGACCAATCCCCGGAGCTCCGCATCGGGCCGGGGCCGGGTTACCAGGGTGACCAGCGTCGTCACCACGGCACAGGTGGTAAACGCCGCGATCGCGGTCCAGAAGGTCTGCGCCAGCTCGCTGGGAAAGACATGAAGTACCCCAAAGTACCCGCCCTTTATCCCAAGAACAGCTCCCGCGGGCAGCGTGAGGCCGTGATGAACGGCGGCCGCCAGCGTGCCGGAAACCAGTCCCACGAAGGCACCATGGCCGGTGGTGCGCCGCCAGAACATGCCCAATGCAAATGTGGCGAACAGCGGCGCGTTGACGAAAGCGAAGACCAGCTGCAGCACATCCATGATGTTGTTGAACGATCGTGCCACGTAGGCCGCCCCGATCGAGAGCAGCACGCCACCCACGGTCGCCGCCCGGCCAACCCAGAGGTAGTGCGCATCGGAGGCGCCGCGGCGGATGTAGCTCTGGTAAATGTCGTAGGTCCATACGGTGTTGAATGCGGTCACATTGCCGGCCATCCCTGACATGAACGAGGCCAGCAGCGCCGTGAGACCCAGCCCCAGCATGCCGTTGGGAAAGTAGTGCAGCAACATGGATGGGGTCGCCAGATCGTAGTCGAGCACTTGGCGCCCATGGGCATCGAGCAGCGGTTGGAACGCCGCTGTGAGCTTGGGTGGGATCAAGGCGCCGCCCGACGCTGTAAGGGCAAACGCGATCATACCCGGCAGAATCACCAGGGCTGGAAACAGCATCTTGGGCACGGCGGCGATCAACGGGGTTCGCCGCGCGGCGGTGGTCGAGTCTGCGGCCATCGCACGCTGGACCACCAGGAAGTCGGTGCACCAGTAGCCGAAAGAAAGGACAAACCCGAGACCCATCACCAGGCCGAGCCACTCCACTCCGACCGGGTTTTGCGAGGGGTCCCCGAGATGTCTCCAGGCCTCAGTGTAAGCGCCCGGCGGGTAGCCCTGGGCCGTTGCGGCATGCGCCAGCTTGGCGGTGAGCCCGTCCCACCCGCCTACATCCCGCAGGCCTAAGAAGACCAGCGGGAGCAGTCCCGCCACAATCAGACAAAACTGAAGCACCTCGTTGTAGATGGCGCTGGTGAGTCCGCCCAGAGTGGTATATGCCAGCACCACGCCCGCCGCGGCCAGCATGCTGGCGTTCATGTCCCAGCCGAGCAGGAGGTTGAACAGCTTGCCCATGGCGTACATGGACACGCCCGAGGAAAACACCGTCATCACGGCGAAGGAGCCGGCATTGAAGGCCCTCGTTTTCTCATCGAAGCGAAGCCGCAGGTACTCGGGGACACTGCGGGCTCGTGATCCGTAGTAGAAAGGCATCATGAACAGGGCGACGAAAATCATCGCCGGAATGGCGCCCACCCAGTAGAAGTGCGCCGTGGCAATGCCGTACTTGGCACCCGAGGCGCCCATCCCGATGACCTCCTGGGCCCCGAGATTGGCCGACACGAATGCCAGCCCTGCAACCCAGGCGGGAGTGCGGCGCCCCGCCTCGAAGAAGTCCTTGCTGGTGTGGATGGAGCGACGGACCAGCCAGCCTACTCCAAGCACGAAGAGGAAGTAGACGGCAATGATGGCATAATCGACGAGCGCCAACCCGGTGGTCTTCACTGTGGGTGTCTCTCCGGATGCTGGGAAACCCGGAATGCCCTGAAGCTCGGGGCGGTTAGGGTCGGACTACGGCAGGCTGTACACTACCAACTTTGCAGGAGAGGTCTTCAGGCGCCATGTCACCGGGGCATGAAGCCCCGACGCCACGGCAATGTACTGCTGACCTTGAACCGCGTAGGACACGACTCCCCCTCCAATCGGCTGTCCCGTGGTGGCGCGCCACAGGATACGTCCATCGCCAGCGTCGAAGGCAAGCACGCTCCCGTCCAGGTCACCGGTGAACACCAGGCCCCCAGCCGTGGCGGTAATCCCGGCCACCAGCGGAGTCGGCGACGCATACCGCCAACGGATCTTGCCGGTCTCGGCGTTCAATGCAGTGAGCCATCCTCGCCGAGTCGAGTCGGGGCGGCCAAAGGGCTCAGTGAGTTTCGACGAGCCGGTCCAGGGAATACCATCCTTGCCCTCCAGCTTGGCCGCGGGCGAGACGCTGACCGTAGTGCACCAGTCGATTGCGTTGACGTACAGAGTATTGGTCTTCGGAGAGTAGCTCGGCCCGTTCCACTCTACTCCGCCGTTCACGCCGGGGCAGAAGCGGGTACCCTCGCTGGTGATCGGCGCCGCGATGTTATCCACCGTGGTGACCTGGGTAGCGTAGCGCTTCCTGCCTGAGGCGCGCTCGAAGGCGTACACGTGTCCATCCTTACCCGCCACCACCAGAAGCGGCACACCATCGGGGCCGGTAATCAACACGGGAGCCGCGGCGACGTCCCAGTCGTGGAAATCATGGTCTAGAACCGGATAGTGCTGCCGCAGCGTGCCGTTCCGCGCGTCGAGCGCAACGACCGAGTAGGCATACAGGTTGGCGCCAGGCCGCAGCTCGGGCAAGAAGTCCGGAGCCGAGTTTCCGGTCGGGACATACACAGTTCCGCTGACGGTATCGAGGGCGTAGGTGGTCCAGGAGGCAGCCCCAACCTTGGGAACGACTTCGCTGGCGGGCGGCCAGCTGCGGCTGGCCTCGCCCGACTCGGGCACCAGGTCGAAGCTCCAGACGCGACCACCGGTCGTGGCGTCGAAAGCCATCATACGTCCCTTTACCGCGAAGTTGTCGCCCCCGGCATTTCCAATGAAAACCATTCCTTTCCAGGCGATGGGCGCAGCCGGAAAGGTTTCCCCCTGGTCGGGATTTCCAGCTACGACGTTCCACAGCTCCTTCCCGGTCCATGCATCAAGCGCGTAGATCCGGCCATCGTTGCTGCCGCGGAATAGCCGGCCGTCGGCGTAGGCAACCCCGCGATTGACCTTGAGGTCGAAGGGTGGCTTCGGGCTGTATCGATAGGTGTGCTTCCACCGGAGCGCGCAAGTCGACGCGTCGATGGCGTAGGTGTTCTCGACCGTCGTGAGAAACAGAGTGCCGCCTATAACGACCGGACCGGACTCCATGGCGGCGCGCACCCCCAGGTCAGCCACGCAGTGCTGCCGGAGCTGCG
>JBJMPB010000367.1:0-2968 GCA_045803455.1 Gemmatimonadales bacterium
GGACGGCGAAATAGGTGCCGGCCACCGGGGAGTTGGCGATCACAAGGGCGACCACCGTCACGCCCATGAGGATCATGCCGCCTGAGGCCTCGCTGTCGAAGAACCGGCGCATCAAGGAGACGCGGCGTTGAGATTTCGGGCTGTGTCCCGGCCGATCCATAGATGGCTCCTTGCGCGGTGAACCTTACGGTGAATGGTCCGGGGCTTAAAGTGACGCGAAGATCTCATGATGCCACCTTTTTTGATCGTCTGATGCGTTGTAGGCGATCGCGCAAATACCGGATCTGATCGTCCGTCGGATCGATTTGCCAAGGCTGTCCTTTGACCAGTTGCCGCCCCATAAGGAAGCCGCGGGCCAGATAATCGAAGATGACCTGCGGCGTCACGCCCAAGAGCGAAGCCATTCCCTGGACGGAATAGCTGCCGTCCGGCCAGCGCATCGGATTGGCCGCAACACCGTTGATCTTCACGGTCGCAAGGCCCCAACGATCCCGCAGCAGCCAGACATTCTCACCTCGGAAGCGACAACCACGCGCGGTGGTGAAGCCCTCTTGATTCAGGATCTGCGCGATCTCCTTGTCCATCTTGCCGGCGGCATTCAGCTCCGTGATCCGCTGCCGCAAACGATCAAGATCAGCATAGTCCTTATAGGTGTGAACCCGCCGTTGCACGGCGTGCTCGCTCGATGCCCCGGTCTGCCACAGGATCTTGAGCCAGACCTGCCCTGTGATCCTCTTCTGATCGAGGATCACCTCGCGAATAACGAAGCGCAGGATGCGTTTGCGGTCCGCCGCCGTGGTGGTCACGGCATGCCACACCTGCGGCAGGTTCTGGCCCAGAGCCTGCAGAGTGGCACGATCATCAGCGCTCAAGACCAGAGGCTGCTCACGCCGCCAGCGATCATGCTCCTGCTCGACCGCCTCGACCGCGCGCAGCTTCTCCTCCCAGACGCGTTCCAGAGAACGGGCCACCAGCCGGTTCTCGGGCTCGACCGCATCGTACTGGCGCCGGGCGCGCTCCGCCTCATACCGGGCGCGCTCGCGCCGCAGCCCCCACTGCCGCTCCAGCTGCCGCGCCTCCCGATCCAACTGTCCGAGGGCGGCCAGCGCAATGGCGATCTGGTCAGGCTTGAGCGCTTCCAGCAGGATCGCCTCGACGCAGGCATCCACCGCCAGAGCCCGCACCTCCTGACAGAGAGGCGCCCCGGTCTGATCCCGGTCGGCCCGGCAGCAATAGACCGGATAATCTCCCTGCGGGCCCGTGTAGCGCAGCGTCATGCGGCGGCCGCAGCGGCCGCACACGGCAATGCCCTGCAGCAGCGCTGCACCTTTGCGCGGGACGCCGGCATGATCAGCGTCGTAGCGGTTGACGTTATCGGCCAGACGCCGCTGGTTGGCCATGAACTCCTCCCAGCTTATGTAGCCTGGGTGAGATTCCTGCAGGCACACCTCCCATTCAGCAACGGGAACCTTGATCGTGCTCGGGCGGCATGATCCTGCCCGCGCCTGACCGGGAGCTTGCCGCCGCCGACCATACACATACGCGCCGGCGAGGGCGGGATTTTGAAGAATGCTGCGGACGCGGGCGCTGGTGGCCTCGCGCCAGACCACGTCGTGCGGTGAGGCCCCCCTCAGCGGCCGCACCGGCAGCGGCAGCCCATTCGCCCGAAGATAGCGCCTGACCGCATGGGCGCTGTGCAGTTCGCGGAATTTGGCGAAGACCAAAGCCACACGGGCTTGGACCTCCTCATCCGGGTTGAGCGTCACGGCGCCGGAGCGGTCATGGACCAGACCGGCCGGGACCGGCAGGCGCAGTTCGCCGCGAGCCGCCTTCTGCCGCTCGCCCTGATGCAGGCGCAGTCTGATCTGGTGCAGTTCCGCTTCACTCATGATGCCGGACAGGCCGAGCAGCAGGCGATCATGATACGCACATGGATCAAACAACCGCTCGCCGTCGGCAATTAGCACGCCAAACAGCGAGCACAATTCCAGCAGCTGATGCCAGTCGCGGTTGTTGCGCGCCAGCCGTGAGGCGTCGAGGCTCATGACCAGGCCGGCATGGCCGAGACTGATCTCGGTGATCAGCTTCTGGAAGCCCTGACGTTCGGTCGTGCCGGCGCCGGATTTGCCGAGATCCTCGTCGATGACCTGGATCCGCTCGCGCGGCCAGCCCAGATCCGCGGCGCGATCGACCAGGCGGTACTGCAGTTCGGTGCTCTCCTGGTGGTGCTTGATCTGGGTCACCGTGGACTGGCGCACGTAGATATAGGCGAGCTTGGCGCGGCGGGCCGAGGTCAGCCGCTCGTCAGAAGGGTTCGTGACGCTCAGCATCGGTCTTCTCCCTGGTCGGCGGCATCGGGTGCATCCGGCGCACAAGCTCGGCCACAAGCTGAGCCATCTGCATTTGCGTCTCGGCCGGGAGGCTCGGCCACGGCCGGATCGGTTGGTGCCGAGAGCGGTGCAGGGACAGCCTGGTCGGAGAAGCGGGCTCCCGGTTCAAGGGACAGCGTTGGGCCATGGTGGATCACCTTCGGTTCGGACGCGGTGATCATGGTGGCCAAATGCTGCGCCAGTGGGAGCAGGGTGCGAATGCTGACCCGGAGGGTCTCTGGTGCCATCCCTGGATGCTGGCCGTGGCCGGCCGCGGCCAGATCGGTGATGGAGCGGCGAATGGAGCGCCGATGGCCATCGGGCAGCGCAATGACGACAAACGAGGCGCCGCGCGGGGAGTGCATGGACACGAGCTCGAACTGCTGTCCGCTCAACGCGTGTCGGGGATCGATGACCGTCACATGCGACACGAGCCGGTCAAGGATCGAGGCATTCTGCAATGTTCGGGGAACTCCACACCGCTTTCCATCAGGTTGGAGATGAAGGCCACGTTACGGGCCAGACGATCCAGCTTGGCGATGATGAGCGTCGCGCCATGCAGACGGCACAGGCGCAGCGCCTCGGCCAGCTTGGGCCGG
>JBJMPB010000384.1:0-9603 GCA_045803455.1 Gemmatimonadales bacterium
ATAACGCCAATCGGCTGGCCAACTCAGCCCGCAAGGCGGAGCACGACGGCCGAACCTTCGAGGCCAACAACCTTTGGGGCCAGGTAGCCACCAAGGCCGAGTCGGTCGTGGTGCGCCACCCCAAGAGCAAGTACGCGGAACAGGCCGAGCTGCTTCGGGGTGTGGCTCTGGCTCGATTGGGTCAGTGCGATCAGGCCCTGGGTCCCCTCGGCCGATTGACAACCACCACTCGGTCTTCGCCGGAATTGGTCGAGGATGCCTTGCTGTCCACTGGGCGCTGCCAGATGGCTTCAGGCAATCTCGCGGGTGGCGATGCAGCGTTTGTTCAGTTGCTGCAGAGCAGCAACCCGGACCGTCGCCGGGAAGCTCGCTTCCAGCACGCGCGAGTCCTCCGGGCGGCCGGGCAGTACGATGAGGCCCTACGCGTTCTCGAAGGAGTGTACGAGCCTCGGGCCCAGACCGAGCGGATGCTGGCGCTGGCTGGTGCTGGTCGGGTGGCTGAGGCGCTGGCCCTAAGCGACTCGCTGATTTTCCATGGTGATTCCACCCGGCGCTGGGACTCGGTTCTGGTCATCATGGCACAGGAGAATCCGGTCGCGGCTTCGGGGTTGGTGGACAGGGTGCAGCGTCTTCCTAAACGCACTCCCGAGTTGCAGGCGCGTACCTTCCTGGATGATGGGCTTCGACTCAGCTCCATCGATACCGCTCGGGCCGCACGCCGCTTCCGGGAAGCGCTTACCGTTGGAGGGAAAGGTGAGTCGGCAACTCGAGCGGGTCTGGCCCTGATCAAGCTGCGCTTGGCGGCACTGAACAATCCGGCTGACCTGCCCTCGATCATAGACAGCTTGAAGAAGCTCGCACTGCGGTTCGAGGTCAGGACCGACGAAATCGATCGATTTGCGGCCAGCGTCTCGGAAGTCGATGCCGCGGCTAGAACGGTGACACCCACGACTCCACAGGGAGATCTCCGGCTATTCCTGGCCGCGGAGTCCGCTCGGGAAATCCTCAAGGCACCCAGGATAGCAGAGTCCCTCTTCCGCCGGATTCTCCAGCAATGGCCGTTTTCGGCCTATGCGCCCAAAGCCATTCTGGCCGCCCAACAGTTGAATCCGGAATGGGTCGATAGCGCCCGCACCATCCTCGACCAGCAGTACTATGACAGCCCGTATGTGGTTGCCATTCAGGGCGAGGCCACGCCCGAGTACCGTCAGCTGGAGGATTCACTAGGGGCGTTTGCCGCCTCGCTGGCGGTCCGCCGGCCTCCGACACCAGGCGTTCGCCGGAAATTCGGTCCACCCCTGCAGCCGGATCGTCGTCCCAAGCCTGCCGCTGGAGGGTCCAAGGTTCCCGAGCCCCAGTGAGCTCTCTCTCCCTCGAGCGAGAGCTGTTCGGCCAACGGTTTCAGAATCCGCTTCTTCTCGCCGCGGGGACCGCCGGCTTCGGCCGCGAGCTCGACGGAGTCCTCAGGCTCGATCGACTCGGCGGTATCATCACCAAGGCAGTCTCTTTGCAGCCGCGGCACGGAAACGCGTCACCGCGGGTGGCGGAGTTTACCGGCGGCATGCTGAATTCGATCGGCTTGGCCAATCCGGGGGTCGAGTCGGTTCGGCAAGAGGCGCTTCCCTGGCTCTCCAGGCATTTGACCCGGGCGCGAGTCCTGATCAACGTCGTCGGGTTCACGGTAGAGGAATATGCTGAGGTGGTCCGGCGGTTGGACGGATCGTCCCCTATCGCGGCCTTCGAGTTGAATCTTTCCTGCCCTAATACCTCGGCTGGTGGGATTGAGTTCGGCGCCGATTCCGGCTGCGTTCAGCGGATCGTGGCGGCCTGCCGGGGACGCACCAAGCTTCCACTCGTGGCCAAGCTATCGCCGCTGCTTCCCGACATCGGAGGAATGGCTGTGGTCGCAAGAGATGCGGGCGCCGATGCGGTCAGCGCGGTGAACACCATACCCGGAATACTCTACGGCCACACGGGTGAAGCCCGACTGGGCCATGGCAGCGGTGGCGTGAGCGGACCTCCGTTGCTGCCGGTTGGCGTGCTGGCAGTTTCGCGTATTCTCGATCGTACCGGTGGAATTCCCGTGATCGGTGTCGGGGGAGTGCGATCAGCCGAGGATGTGCGGCAGTACTTACGGGCCGGCGCATCGCTAGTGGCCGTGGGAACCGGTGCGCTGGCCGATCCACGATTACCCGAGAGGATCGTGCGAGACCTGGAGGGTAGGGGTGGCTGAGTTAATTCTGGCTCTGGACATCCCGCGCGGCGAAGACGCCATTGCGCTGCTGGATACGCTTCCGCCACTTCGATGGGTCAAGGTCGGCTCTATAATCATGACGCGGGAAGGCCCCGAATTTGTCCGCCGGCTGATCGCGCGTGGCCTCGAGGTTTTTCTCGATCTCAAGTGGCACGACATTCCGAACACCGTTGCTGGTGCAGTGAGCTCGGCCCGGGACCTAGGCGTGAGCATGGCCACGGTCCACGTACTTGGAGGCAAGGCGATGCTCGAGGCGGCGGTCGTGGCCTCAGCCGGTGGGCTCGCCCTGGTCGGGGTGACCGTGCTTACCTCGCATGACACAGCTTCCTACCAGCAGGCGCTGGGCCGAACATCGGTGAATCTGCCAGCCGAAGTCGAGCGGTTGGGTCAGATGGCGATCACCGCCGGGCTGCAGGGACTGGTATGCTCGCCTAGCGAGGTATCGGTCTTGCGTGAGCGGCTGGGGCCGAAGCCCTCTTTGGTGGTTCCGGGGATCAGGAGGGGCTCAGATGCCAGGGGAGACCAGGTCCGGGTGTCCTCCCCAGAGGACGCCATCAGGCATGGAGCGACCCACCTGGTAGTCGGCCGACCGGTGCTTCAGGCCGCGAATCCACGCGCAGTTTTGGAAGAGCTCATGAAGGAGGCGGGGTGCGTCATATCGTAATGACCGTAGTACTGGCTGCGGCCCCTGCGCTCGGAAACGCGCAGGGCAACGACCTGGATCAGGCTGCCGAGAAGGCTCGGCAGGCGTGGTTTGCTCACAATACCGCCGCCCTCGTTGCCGAGAGCCCCCGTCTGCTGATCCAGCTGCCCGGGGCCGAACCGTCGGTGGCGCTGGGGCCGGACCAGGCTGCAGCCCTGCTCTCGAACTTTCTAGCCAACGGCCAGGAGGTGGAGACGGTGGTCCGGGCAGCACGTGAGGTGGCACCCAGCCAAGGGTATGTCGAGCTCCAGAGGAAATACCGTGTTGTCGGAACCCAGAACGTCCGAACCCAGGTTCTCCTGTTGGGGTACCGCCGAAGTCCGGCAGGGTGGACGCTGGTCGAGTTCCGGGCGGTGGGCTGAGGGCGGGCTTTCTCGATGCAGAGTCTAGACTTGCCTCACAGGGAGGTCACTTCTATATTGCCCTGCTAGCCCTAAACCTGGCCCGGAGAGAAGCGTGAAGGTTCGTTCCAGCGTCAAGCCGATTTGCGAGCACTGCAAGGTCATCAAGCGACAAGGCGTGGTCCGCATCATCTGCAAGCGCAATCCCAAGCACAAACAGCGGCAAGGCTGATCATGGCACGTATTGCTGGCGTGGATCTCCCGCGCGAGAAGCGGGTCGAGATCGCGCTCACCTACATTTTCGGCATTGGCCGGCCCACCAGCAGCCGCATTCTGGGGGAAACCGGGGTCAATCCGGACACCCGGGTGCGCGATCTATCGGACGCGGAAGTGGCGCGCCTTCGCCAAATGATCGAGCGTTCGGTCAAGGTGGAAGGAGCGCTCCGCACCGAAGTCGCCATGAACATCAAGCGGCTGATGGACATCGGGAGCTATCGGGGCATTCGGCACCGCCGCGGCCTCCCCGTCCGGGGCCAGCGGACCCACACCAACGCACGGACCAAGAAGGGTCCCCGGCGCGCTATTGCCGGCAAGAAGAAAGTGACGAAGAAGTAAGATGACTGCGCCAACACCGGCCAAGGCCCCCAGTCCCAAGCGCTCGAAGAAGGTGGTCGACTCCGAGGGAATTGCGCACATCTCGGCCACATTCAACAACCTGCTCATCACCATCACCGACATGCGGGGCAATGCCCTGGCCTGGGGTTCGGCGGGGAAGGCGGGGTTCAAGGGCTCCAAGAAGTCCACACCGTTCGCGGCAACCGTGGCGGCGGAAAACTGTGGACGGGAAGCCATGAACCTCGGACTTCGGCGGGTGCACGTTCGGGTTCAAGGGCCGGGGAGCGGACGCGAGTCGGCCATTCAGGCCCTCGCCTCTGTGGGGCTTCGGGTGGTTTCCATTCGCGACGTCACCCCTATTCCGCATAACGGCTGCCGTCCGCCCAAGAAGCGGCGGGTTTAGTGACTCTAGACTGGAGCAACACACGAAGTGACCATGACCATTGACCTGACCGGATTGGTTCGCCCGCATCTCGTCGAGATGACCAAGCGGGACGACAATCCCAATGCCGCCGAATTCCGTCTCCAGCCGCTCGAGCGTGGCTTCGGCAACACTCTCGGCAACTCGCTCCGCCGGCTGTTTCTTTCCTCGCTGCGCGGAAGCGCGGTCTGGGGCTTCCGGCTCGATGGCGTCGTCCATGAGCATCAGACGGTGCAGGGCGTCCTCGAAGACGTGCATCAGATCGTGCAACGGCTGAAGGCGCTCACCCTCGTACTGGCCGACAACGTCGATGATGCGGTGCTCCACATCCGTCGCGAAGGCGCCGGGCCGGTGTACGCTCGCGATATTCAGGAACATGGGTCCGTTGTCATCAAGAACCCCGAGCACCTGCTATTCACCCTGCAGGACGATCGGGACGTGAGCATGGAGCTCTACGTCAACAAGGGTCGGGGTTACGTCGAGGCCGAAATGCACCCGGCCGACCGGTCGCTTCCCATCGACCTGGTCCGGGTGGATGCGATCTACAATCCGGTGCGCCGGGCAAACTTCACGGTGGCGGAAACCCGTGTCGGTCAGCGCACCGACTATGACCGCCTGACGGTGTCGGTCGAGACTAACGGTACCATCACTCCGGAAGATGCCATCGCCTACGCCGCGGCCCTGGCGCAAGTCCACTTTCAGTATTTCGTGGACTTCGGCAAGGTACCGACCATGCGCGACGCCGGCTCCGCCACCGGTGGGGCGGCGGGCAGCAATCTGCGTCAGCGGCTGAGCCGCCCGATAGACGACTTCGGTCTTTCCGTGCGGTCGCTCAATTCCCTGAAGAACTCCAACATCCGCACCTTGCGGGACCTGGTGGAGTTTTCAGAGGACGATCTTCTCAAGGTCAAGAACGTCGGCGAGAAGGCCCTCAGCGAAATTGCCGAGCTGCTTCAGCGCGAGGGGCTCAACTTCGGCATGGGCTTTGAAGAGACCGACGGCGAGCTCAGGATCGTGCGGCCCGGGGTTGCTCCGGTGGTGCAGCCGTCAACGACCATCATTGGAGATGGTACCTGATGCGGCATCGCGCCAAAGGCAGGCAGCTTTCCCGCACTTCAAGTCACAAGCGCGCCATGTTGAACAACATGGCCACCAGCCTTTTCGTGCACGGCCGGGTTATCACCACCGAGGCCAAGGCCAAGGAGCTGCGGCCTTTTGCCGAGAAGCTCATTACCTTGGCTCGGCGGGGTGACCTCCACGCGCGGCGATTGGTGGAGCGCCGGATCAAGGATCGGGAAACCCTTACTCGGCTGTTCGGCGAGATCGGGCCCCGGTTCGCGGCCCGTCCGGGGGGATACACGCGGATTCTCAAGCTGGGTCACCGCGAGGGAGATGGTGCCGATGTGGCAAGGATCGAGCTGCTTGCGGAGTGAGCGGCTGCCGGCCAGAAACAAACAAGGGGACCTTCGGGTCCCCTTTTTTCTGCGATCAGCTCGCCTTTTTGATCCGATTACTCTTGAGGCATTGGGTACAGACCCTGATCCGCTTGGGCGCGCCATCGACCAGAACGCGCACGGTCTGCAGATTGGGGTACCAGCGCCGCTTCGTGCGATTGTTGGCGTGGCTGACGTTGTTGCCGGTAACCGGCCCTTTAGCGCACATGGCGCAAACCCGTGCCATAAGCTCCACCTTGGTATCTTGTCCGACGCGAGAAAGCCTCAGAACCTAACGACGGCGGGCTGATGAGACAACCATGCTGGGAGCCAGCTCGTGCCTAAGGCATTGATCACCGGCGTCACGGGCCAGGACGGCTCCTATCTGGCGGAGTTGCTGCTCTCCAAGGGATATGAGGTCGTCGGCGTGGTACGGCGAACCAGCCATCACAGCTACGAACGGATCGAGCATCTGCTCGAGCAGATCCAAGTTGTGGCGGCGGACCTGCTGGACCAGCACTCGCTGACGGTTGTTCTGCAAGAGACACAGCCGGACGAGGTCTACAATCTTGCAGCCCAGTCCTATGTTCCCACGTCCTGGACTCAACCGGTACTCACCGGCGAATTCACCGCACTTGGCGTCACCCGTATCCTGGAGGCCATCCGCCTGGTGCACCCCCGGGCCAAGTTTTATCAGGCAAGCTCATCGGAGATGTTCGGCCGAGTGACCGAGACGCCGCAGCGGGAAACAACGCCGTTTTATCCCCGATCCCCCTACGGTGTTGCCAAGGTCTATGGCCACTGGATTACGGTCAACTATCGCGAGTCGTACAACCTGTACGCGGTCAGCGGCATTTTGTTCAATCACGAATCTCCCCGGAGGGGTATCGAGTTCGTCACCCGAAAAGTCACGGACGGGGTGGCGCGCATCAAGCTCGGCCTGGCCAAGGAGATCCTACTGGGGAACCTGGACGCCCGTCGAGACTGGGGATATGCCGGGGATTACGTGGAAGCTATGTGGCGAATGCTGCAGCAACCGACCCCGCAGGATTATGTGGTGGGAACCGGACAGACTCACAGTGTTCGCGACCTGGTGGAGGCCGCCTTTGGCCACGTGGGCCTCGATTGGCGCCAATACGTGAAGAGCGATGCCCGATACATGCGGCCGGCAGAGGTCGATCTGCTTCAGGCAGACCCGAGCAAGGCCAAGCGCGAGCTGGGTTGGAGTCCAAACGTCAAGTTCCGCGAACTCGTGGCGATGATGGTGGACGCCGATCTCGAGCGGCTCCGCAGCAAATGAGGGTTCCTCGAGGATGAGGGTGCTGGTAACGGGGGCGGATGGATTTGTCGGAAGACGTTTGGTGGGACGGTTGGTGGACACCGGCCACCAGGTGACCGCCGCCTGCCGCCCAGCACAGGGGCCGCCGAGCCTAGGCGGCGAGCCCTGGAGTGATCGGGTTCGCACGGTACCGTTGGAGCTGGAGGAAGGGTTTGGTGTCCGCCAGGCGCTGAGCGGTGCTCAGGATGCGGTCGTTCACCTGGCCGCCGTGGCATCGGTTCGGGAAGCTCGAGAGGATCCCGGGCGCGCCTGGGCGATCAACGCCGCAGGCACCGCGCGGGTCATGGACGCACTCATCTCTGCCCGTGAGCGCGGGCTCTCTGATCCCATTGTGCTCTATGTGTCCAGCTCCGAGGTCTACGGCGCGGGAGCGGCAGAGCCCCGAGTCGAGGATGACCCGATGCTGCCACAGTCGCCTTACGCGGCCAGCAAGGCAGGGTCGGAGATTGCAGCGCTGGAGGCCTGGCGCCGGGCACATCTTCGGGTGATCATTGCCCGCCCTTTTACTCATACCGGGCCGGGCCAGCGCCCTCCGTACGTGGTGCCGGCGTTCATCGAAAGGCTGCTGGCAGTAAAAGCCGGTGGGCCGCGCCGAGTGCCTACTGGCAATCTGAAGCCGGTGCGCGACCTGCTCGATGTTCGCGATGTGGTGGACGCCTATCTGGCGCTGCTGAGCAGCGGCGCTCCCGGGGAGACCTATAACGTGGCGCGAGGCGAGGGAATCACGCTGGAGCAGCTCTTTCGCCGCATCGCGGAAATCATCGGGGTAGAAGCGGAGCCGTTTCCCGACCCCAACCTGCTTCGGAGCAGCGATATCCCTCATCTCGTGGGTGACGCAACCAAGCTACGGCAAGTGACGGGCTGGTCGCCGGCCATCACGTTGGATCAGACTCTGCGGGACATGGTGGATGCCCAAACGCACTGATCTCTCGACCATCCTGCTCATCGGTTCGGGGCCTATCGTCATTGGTCAGGGAGCCGAGTTCGACTACTCCGGCACTCAGGCGGTGCGGGCGCTCAAGGAGGAGGGATACCGGGTCGTTCTGGTCAACTCCAATCCGGCCACCATTATGACCGATCCGGAACTGGCCGATCGCACGTATATCGAGCCGGTCACCCCGGAATGGGTGGCCAAAGTCATCGAGCGCGAGCGCCCACAGGCGCTGCTGCCGACCATGGGAGGACAGACGGCGCTGAATGTGGCTATGGCTCTGCAGCGGAACGGTACGCTGGACCGGTTCGGTGTTGAGCTGATCGGTGCCAACGAGCGGGCCATCCGTCTGGCGGAGGACCGCGAAGAATTCGCCCAGGCCATGAAGCGCATTGGCCTTGCCACTCCCGAAGGCCGCACGGTTCATAGCGTGGAGGAGGCACTGCTTGCGGTCGAGGTATCCGGGTACCCGGCCATTCTCCGGCCCTCGTTCACCCTGGGTGGCACGGGTGGAGGAATCGCCTACAACCGGGAGGAATTCGAGACCCTAATTCGCCGGGGTCTGGAGCTCTCGCCGGTGGGCTCGGTGCTGGTGGAGCGCAGCATCATCGGATGGAAGGAATTCGAGCTGGAGGTCATGCGGGACGGGGCGGACAACGTGGTGATCGTCTGCTCGATTGAAAATCTCGATCCGATGGGGGTGCACACCGGCGACTCGATCACCGTAGCGCCGGCCATGACGCTGACCGATCGCGAGTACCAGACCATGCGCGATGCCGCCATCAGGATCATCCGCGAAATCGGCGTGGCCGCGGGCGGGTGCAACATTCAGTTCGCCGTAAGTCCCACAACCGGTGAGCAGCTCGTCATCGAGATGAACCCGCGGGTCTCTCGCTCTTCCGCGCTTGCCTCCAAGGCCACCGGCTTTCCCATCGCCCGGATCGGAACCAAAGTTGCCGTGGGCTACCAGCTCGACGAGCTGCCCAACGACAACACCCGGACCACCCCCGCCTCATATGAGCCTGTGCTCGATTATGTGGTCGTCAAGATCCCGCGGTTTGCCTTCGAGAAGTTTCCCGCGGCGGACCCTACACTGACCACGCAGATGAAGTCGGTAGGCGAGGTGATGGCCATTGGCCGGACCTTCAAGGAAGCCTTTCAGAAAGGGTTGCGCGGGCTGGAATCCGATCGGATCGGTTGGAGTGTGGGCGGTACGCCGGGAGACGATCGCCTGCAGGACGTCAATCGTGAGACGGTGCTTGCGGCGGTGCGCACACCGACCCCGGAGCGGATCTTTCAACTCAAGTACGCTCTCCAGCTCGGTATACCGGTGGATACGGTGGCTGAGACCACCGGGATCGACCCCTGGTTTCTCCATCAAATGACGGAGCTGCTGGAGGCGGAGGCGGAATGGGCGGACAGGCGGTCAGGCGGACAGGCGGTCGCCGGTTCCGGGGTCTATACGTCCGCCCGTCCGCCCGTCCGCCCGTCCGGCGAAAAGGCGGGTTCTCTGCTGAGACGTATGAAACGGCTCGGCTTTTCCGACCGGCAGCTGGCGGAGCTGCG
>JBJMPB010000591.1:0-2549 GCA_045803455.1 Gemmatimonadales bacterium
AGGTCGATGACCAGCTGGCAGGCCTCCCCAAACACCCCGAGAGGCTCGCCTCTGGCCCAGTGAGATGGTCACCTTGGGCCTTCTGCACGCCCTCAAAGGCGGAGGCAACCGGCCCTTCTATCGCTGGTTGACGCGCGACTATCGGGCGTTGTTCCCCCGCCTCCCCGAGCGGACGCGGCTCTTTCGTCTCTTGAAGACCCATCAGGACTGGACGCAGGTTTTCTTGGCCGCGCCGACGGTGCTCGGCGTCATCGACACCTATGGGATCGAGCTCATCCACCCGATGCGCGAAGGCCGCAGCCCGCAGCAGATTGGCCGTAAAGGCCTCTCGAATCATCGCTGGATTGTTGGCGGCAAACTCTGTCTCCTGCTCAATCAATGGGGGTTGATTGTGGGGTGGGCCTGTGCCACAGCCAATGTCGCCGATAACACGTTTCAGTGGCTCATTCGCCAGGTTGAAGAGCGGATGATTGTCCTGAGTGATACGGCCTTCCATGCCGCGGAGGGCGATCCAAGCAATCTCAAACTGTGTCAGCGGGGCGAGTGGGAGGACCGGATGCTCGTCGAGACGGTGCTCTCGATGCTGACGCTCGTTTGTCATTTAAAGAAGGTGATGCATCGGGGCTGGGCGTATTTTCAGGCACGGTTGGCCTTCACCATGGCGGCCTTCAATGTGCTGGTCCAGTGGCATGGTTTCCAGCCTAACGCGTCGGGCTTCGTGCCCCTCTCGATTGCTGAATTTAGTTTGTAAAATACTAATATAATTGGCTAGTGTGTAAGAGACTAATACCATTTTTTTCTTGACATCTATAAGTTATCTTAAGTACGGTTGTCCTCGGGCAAAATGTTACGTTTTCTGTAATTCAAGTCTCACTACAACGGAGATTATTATGCATGTACTTTCTCATCGATCTACACTTGTAGTAGAGTTTACAATGATGGTGTTGATACTCGTCATCACTGGCTGCGGGGGTAGCGACGGCGACAACGAAACTGCGACAATCTCAGGTCAGATTACTTTGCCACCCACTCCAACCCTTCTTGGGGGCGGGGGAAGCCTTTGATGGGAAGACTTTTTCATAAGGTGTTGAGAATGCATATAGTTTTGTCCTGGCTGCTTCCGCTGCTCTCCCCTACCTCTTCAGGCGGCATCGGGCAGGGCCACGGGCGGCTCGCTGGTAACTTCCTCCAGCGGCGGCACCGTTGGCCAGGGTTCCGGCACCAAGCGTCCCTCTGGCAACGGGTCCTGGCGCAGCAGGGCCACCAGCAGCCGCACCCACCCTTGGCGAAACACACTCACGAGCCGCAGGCGGGTTGCCCGCCGCGTCCGTGGGCGCTCGGGGCACAAGCCCGTCACATCGAGGAGCGTGCTCGTGGGAATCGTCGCGTCCGCGGCCCCGCCCACACTGAGCAGCCACAGCGTGGCCACGGCGACCGCCAGCCACAGCCGCGCGGCCCGGTCGGGAGCATTCATCCGGGTGCGGTGCCACTGCCACCCCGCACGCTTCGTGATCTTAAAACCTTGCTCGATCCAGGCGCGCAGACCATACCAGCCAGCATCACTGGCCTCCGGCGCCAGATCCGTCAGGATCAGCCAGGGGTCTTTGTATCCCTCTTCCCAGCGCGCTAACAAGGTGCAGGCCACCTGGTTGCGGGTAAAGGCGAGGCCCGTGCCACGCCAACGCGTCCCAGGCCGGGGCGCAAAGCTCGCCAAGGGCCGCCAGCAGGTCGTCCCCGTGGGCCGAAAGCTGCCGCCCGTATTGATGCGCAAGAATGGATGCCAGCCCAGCCGGGTGATGCGCCGAAACAGCCACGGCGCATACAACCCCCGATCGGCCAGCACGATCACCGTCCACCCCGGCGGGATGGCAGGCCGCAGCCGGCGCACCAGCCGCAGCCACTCTCGCCGCCAGGCGTGTTTGGCGCCGGCGGGCAGGATCACCCAGGCCACGGGGATGGCACAGCCGCGATAGACCACACTGATGGCCAGCACCACACAGCGCTGACCCAAGGTCGTCGCATCGATGGCCAGGGCCAGTTGTGTGCCGTGCCACCAGCTCACCACCCAGCCCAACAACAGCGGAAAACACGTCTCGACCCGCAGCTCCTGGCGTTTGGTCCCGCGTTTGCGCTGGGCATCATAGTACCACTCGCGCAGCCGCTGGCGCACCGTCTGCTCGTGGCGCTGCATGCCCTCCGCCAGCAGATTACTGACGGCGCTCAGGGCACACGAGCGGGCCAGCACCATCCCGAAACTCCACAGCGCCAACACGGTGGCCTGGGGCTTGCTCAAAGGCGACAGATGCTGCATGATCGTTGTCAGCCATTGGTCGAAAGCGGCCTGGCATAACATGGCTTCCCTCCTTGCGGTTGTGGGTTCTTGCACACCCCACAGTATGCCGTGGGAGGGAAGTCAGATCACCTGATTTTCAAGAAGTCGCCCCTTGTAAGGAGCGGGTAGGGGGTGGTCTCCGCGATGCGCAGATCATGGGTACGGCCGCCGTGGGTGTCGCTCAGAAAGAGGATGACGAGCAAGGCATTGACGAGCA
>JBJMPB010000592.1:0-3460 GCA_045803455.1 Gemmatimonadales bacterium
GTGTTACTCCCGCTTACCGCTCACGTTTGTCCTAGTCCCGCTCACGCTTTTCTGTACAATCAGGCCGCTGTGGCCCGGGGCGCGCCAGGGATGATGGGCGACAGAGTCTTGAGATCGATCCCGAACTTGTCCGGAAGCACGTGGACCTTGATCTCGGTGAGCGCGATGGCCTCACTGCCCCGCACTTCGGCCGCGTTGGTATGGCTGGCCCGGCCGTTGAACACCATCACCACACCCCGACCCATCACAGTAAGCCTGCGGTTGAAGATCTCCGCCGCCGTGTCCTCATCGATCCCGACTCCCAGCGTCGCGGGGTTCTGGGCCAGTACCGTCATGAGCCGGTGCACCCGCCCGCCCCGATCGAAGTGGGTGTCCACGGTGATGTTCCGCAGGAAGCCCAAGCCGGGCGCGAGCTCCACTGCATCGCGCCGCACAGTGTCGCCGATACCCCGTATGATCATGGTGCTGCTCATGGCCGCCGCTCCCGCGCTGGTGCCGGCGACGAGCAGGCCTCGCCGCTGATACGCGTCCTTGAGCCCATCGCCGAAGCGGGTGCCGGCCATCATGCTGGTGGCCCGGAGCTGGTCGCCGCCGGTGAGCAGCACCGCGGTGGAGCGGTCGAGCATCTCGAGCAGCTCATCGGACTCCGCCTCCTGCCGGCTGTCCAGCGGCGAGCGGTATACCTGGGCCACGCCGATCTTCTGGAAGACCCTCCGATAGGCGTTGAGCGATCGCTCCGAGTCGGAGGAAGCCGCGGCGCAGACCAGGATGCGCGCCTCCTTGCCGCCGGCCAGCGAAACCAGCCGAGGCAGGATGCGCATGTCCTGCTCGTCCATGTCCTCGTTGCCGCCGATGAGGAGCAGGCGGCCGCGGCGGCGGCGGGTGGCGGCCATGATCAGACCGGAGCCCGGAGCGACCGGAGCTGCTCCAGCACGGCGGGCACGTCGTCGACCAGGACGACCACAAGGTCCTGATCGCCCATGCGGGCGATGCCGCTGGCCACCGCCTCCTGCTCGGTGTAGACCACTTCGATCCGATCTCGCCCGATTCCCGCGTCGGTCAGGCCGGCGGCGATGATCCGCACGATCTCACCCCGGGGGCGGCCTCGAAGGTTCTCGTCTTCCTTCAGAATCACGTGATCCAGCCCAGCACAGCAGCGTCCCACGTTGCGGAGATCTTCGTCTCGCCGGTCGCCCGGAGCGGTGATCACGCCGATGCGGCGCCGGACCGGCATCCGCCGCACCAGATCCATGAGACCCTCGACCGCGGCCGGATTATGGGCGTAGTCGACCAACACCTGCCCCTGCCCTACCCGCAACAGGTTGAGCCGTCCCGGCGTGAGCGAGGGCGAGGGGAAGAACGACAGCAGCCCGGAGCGGATGTCCTCGTAGCGCATGCCCTGCACGAACGCGGCGGCGATGGCCGCGAGGATGTTGCCGAACTGAAAGCGGGCGGCGCCTCCCAGGGTGAGCGGAACGTCGGAGGTGCCGACGATGGGAATGCACAACCGCCCGCGGCGGACAACGAAAGTTTCGTCCTCAATGGTGGCCGCGGTACCGCCCTCCGCCACATGCTGTTCGACCTGAGGATTGTTGCGCCCCGGCTGCACCGAGAAGAGGACGACGTCTCCCCGGGTCCGTTCGGCCATGGCGTAGACCAGCGGGTCATCGGCGTTGAGCACGGCATGCCCCCGGCGGCGAACGACTGCCGGAATCACCGACTTGACCTGGGCCAGCTCCTCCTTCGTATTGATGCCACCCAGACCCAGGTGATCCTCCGCCACATTGAGCACGATTCCTACGTCGCACTCCTCGAAGCCCAGTCCTGAACGGAGCACTCCGCCCCGGGCTGTCTCCAGCACCGCAACGTCCACGGCAGGATTGGATAGCACGACGTTGGCGGCAAAGGGGCCGGTCATGTCACCCTGCACCACCAGCCGATTCTGCAGATACACACCGTCGGTGGTGGTGTATCCCACGGTGCGGCCGGTGGCGCGGAACAGGTGGGCGATCAGCCGGGTGGTGGTGGTTTTCCCGTTGGTTCCGGTGACGGCGATGATGGGGATGGTCGCGCGGGTGCCGTCCGGGTAGAGCATGTCGAGAATGGCGCCGCCAACGTTTCGCGGCTTGCCGTCCGCGGGATGGGTATGCATCCGGATGCCCGGGCCGGAGTTCACCTCGATGATCACCGCCCCATTCTCGTGAAATGGACGGGAGATGTCGGGGGTCAGCACGTCCAAGCCCGCGATGTCGAGCCCGACCACCCCGGCAGCCATTTCGCAGGCGGTGACGTTGTCGGGATGGATCTCGTCGGTTCGGTCGATCGAGGTGCCTCCGGTCGAGAGATTGGCGGTGGGTCGAAGGAAGACCCGCTCGCCGGCAGGAGGAACGCTGTCCAGCGTCATGCCTTGCAGGCCCAGGAACTCCACGGTGCCGGCATCGGCCGGGATCCGGGTGAGCACGTTGCCGTGACCCCTTCCCCGGCGAGGGTCGCGGTTGGCCTCTTCGATCAGCTCGCGCACGGTCTGCCGCCCGTCGCCCATCACGTGCGCCGCCACCCGCTCGGCGACCGCCACCACCTTGCGGTTGACCACCAGCACCCGATGGTCTCGACCATCCACGTGGCGCTCGACCACCATCTCCGGGTAGCGCGCGCTGGAGCGAGCCCACGCGGCGCGAACCGCCTCCTCGTCGTCCAGACGAGGGGAGATCCCCCGGCCCTGGTTTCCGGCCACCGGCTTGAGGATGACGGGGAAGCCGATCTGCCGGGCCGCGTTCAACGCCTGTTCGAGGTCGGCCGCAACCGAGCCTTGAGGCACCGCCAGTCCGATGCCTTGCAGCATCCGTTTGGTCAGATCTTTGTTCTGGGCGATGTCGGCGGCGATGATGCTGGTGGTATCGCAGGTGGTGGCCTGAATCCGGCGCAGGTTGCGGCCCATGCCGAGCTGAACCAGAGATCCCATGCCGAGCCGGCGCACCGGAATTCCCCGACGGCGGGCTTCCTCGACGATGACGCCGGTGGACGGGCCCAGCCGGACATCCTCCCAGAGCTCGCGCAGCCGCTGAACCATGCCGGCCGAATCAAAGTCTTCGCCCGCCAAACACGCACGGATCAGGGCCGCCCCCTGTCGCACGCTCTCGATGGCCAGAGCCTCCTCCTGGTATTCGACGATGACCCACCAGATGCCCTCGTCTCCCGACTCCAGGGCGCGGCCGAAGTCGACGTCGCTGCCGGCCAGCGTCTGCAGCTCGAGCGCGACGTGCTCCAGCACATGAGGCCAGCCGGTTCCCTCTTCCAGGCGCTCGATGAATCCACCCGGCCTTCCCCGGGAGCAGGGGTGCTCCTGGAGAGTGGGAACGGCGGCAATCAACCGGGCGGTGAAGCCCGGTATGTCTGCGCTCGTGAGGGATTCGAGGGGGCCCAACCGGACATCGCAGGCAACAACGGGGGCCAGACGCCA
>JBJMPB010000484.1:0-3705 GCA_045803455.1 Gemmatimonadales bacterium
AGACCGGTCAGGTCGCCTACACCGTCCTGTCCTTCGGCGGCTTCTTGGGCCTTGGCAGCGAGGAGTATACCCTTCCTTGGAACAAGCTGGACTACGACACCAGCCTTGGTGGCTTCCGAACCGACATCACGGAAGATCAGATTCGGGGCGCGCCGAACTTCTATCGTGACCGCGATTACGACTGGTCGGATCGGCAGCGGGAGCGGGAACTCCACGACTACTGGAAAGCACCTTACTATTGGGGAATATGACGACGCGAGGGGGCCTTTTGGCCCCCTCCTCACAAGAGGACGCTAATCGATCCGCAATCATCCCTCGCGGCGAGCCCCATGTCGCGGAGGCGAGCCGGCGGTGAGAGAGGTGCGGAGTAAGGCCAGCTTCGGCCGAGTAGGACGGGGGACATGAGAAAGGTAGTATTCGCGATTGCGCTTGGGCTCGTGTGCCAGGGCTGCTTCTCGCGCGAAGCGCCCGAGGTCGCGGCGGCCGTTTCGCCGGCGAATCCGGAGGTGGAGGCCGCGCGGCTGATCAGGACACTCGACATTTCGACTCACCTGCAGGACAGCGCCCGCAATTATGTGGCGAAAGAGACCGCTCGCGGCGTGCCTCCGAAGACGGCGCTCGAGCAGTGGATTGCTGAGCAGCGGGACCGGGGCGCGGTGATCCGCTGCAAATCCGAAATCCCGCCGACCGCCGAGTGCATTGCGCGCACGTGACCGGGCGCGCGTAGCGCGCTAGGGACTTGGTTGTCAAACACAGCACCCCTCCGGTTGCCGCTATCGACACCGTGCTAAAGGATGGTTTGTGCATCGAGCGTTTTCCGGCAAAGGACCACGGCCATTGCCGGGGGTTAGCCGCGGCCAGGGCTGACTCTATGGCGATCTCAAAACATCGCAACAGATCCGCCCGCCCGGAGATGGCATAATAACCGTGTGCCAGAATGCATTGTCCTGGCCGCGGGTGATCACGTCGATCCAGTTCCCGGGTGCGGGACGCGCGGCAGCGGCCGGGCCCGACGTGAGAAGGTTATTGAGCGAGAGTGAGGTGGGCGGCCTCACACCGAGCAACCCGTTTGCGTCCACCACGCCCGCGCTGTGTTCCAGCGTTCTTTCGTCGACGCGCATGAACCAGTCGAGCCGGTCCGGCATCCACGCGGCCACCGCAAGCGAGGTGTTCAGCGAGGCTTGCGCGCCGCCCAGGCCAATCGTCTGGGCACTCTTCCAATTCCCGCGAAAGGACTTGTGTTGGAGGAAGTTGACGGAGATCCCCTCGTTGTTCACGTGACTCGCCCCCCAGGTAAAAAGGTCGATCTTGCCGGTCGCCGATGAGACCGCCGCGATGCCCGGCAGGGCCACCGTCGTTTCCGGTTCCGCGATCGACGTCCAGTTGCGCCAGCTTTGGTCGAAGGTGCGCTGAAAAATCCTGTTATCACTACCCCGGGCGAACACATCGAGGCGTCGAGGCCCCCAGGAAGAGACCGCTGGACCGAAGCTCAGCACGCCGCCGAGCGATTCCCAGCGGCTCCAGCTCCCACCGGTGAACCACCTATGCCAGAGCGCCATATCGGTGCCGCGAGTGAAGACGTCTATCCTCCCCTCGCTCCACGACACCGCAGCCGGCGGCGAGGTCAGCACGCCACCGAGGGACACCCAGTCGCTCCAGTCACGCCCCGTCAGCGACTTGTGCCAGAGCGCGTTGTCCTCGCCGCGGCCGAAGACATCGAGCCGGGCTGGCCCCCACGAGCACACGGCGGGCGCGGAGGTGAAGGCAGTCCGAAAGCCGCGTGGGCCTCCGAGCGAGATTGAGAAGGAGAAGGCGTTGGCCGTTTGCCCCCTTGCAAATTGCGAGGTGGCGGGGAGGGCGGCACCCGCCGCCATTTGAAGAAATCGACGACGCGAAATCATAGCACCCACGGCGAGGACGGAGGTTGGTGGAGGGTGGCGAAAGAGGTGCAGCAGCTGTTCCGAGTTACAAAGAGTGCCTTACGAAATTCGAAGCGGCTGGTGAGGGACATGCTCGCCTCCTCGTTCAGCTATTTGACGAACCGCAGAAATATGACCATAGACCTGCGGAGAGCTTCGGTCGACATGTCCAACCGTGTGGCGCCGCCGACAGCCTACAAGAGCGCGAGCGGGCGAGGAAAACCAGGCGAGGCGCATCGGAGGCCCCGAAAATTCAGCAGCGCCGCGCCGGAAACCTGTAACGGAGGGGTGAGATGCCCGACGTTCAAGTGACTCTTACCCTTCCGGTATTGAAGAGCGGCTTGATGCCGGAGACCGGCCCGACGGTGATAAAGCATCTTCAACTGTTGCTAAACCAACGCGGCGGCTTTCCAGTGCTGATCGAGGATGGCGCTTTCGGCCCAGCTACAGAAGCATCGGTCAACCATTACCAGCAGAACGAGAACCTTTCTGTAGACGGGGTGGTCGGCAAACAGACGTGGACGTCCCTCCTGTCCAAGTGGCTCTTGCAGTCCGAACCCGGCTGAGTCTGCGGCCCATTCAAGGACCTCGCCAACTCATCGAGGCGGTACCCCAAATGGCAGAACCAGTACTGAAAAAGGGCTCGAACGACCCTGCTGTTCGAGACCTGCAGGAGGCCCTCAAAGCCTTGGGGTATGATCCCGGACCGATCGACGGCGTGTTTGGCGAAAACACTGACAGCGCAGTCAGGAAATTTCAGCAGTCGCGCGAAATCCCGGTCGATGGAATAGTTGGGCGAGTGACGTGGATCAACATTGACGAAGCGGACCAGAGCGAGCCGGTGCTGAAGGTTGGCTCGACCGGCTTACCCGTCCGGCGTTTGCAAAGCCGCATGAGTGCCGTCGGCTTTGATACCGGCGGCGTCGATGGCCGCTTCGGCGCGAAAACCGAAGCAGCCGTCAAGAAATTGCAGCAAGATTTTCACCTAAGCGTCGATGGTATCGTAGGCCCCCAAACCTGGAACGTCGTCAACGCCTTGGAGAACGAAGGTGGCGTGAGCTAAATCCGCTTCAGCGGAGCCATGTGAGGGCCTAACGCTCAATCGCCCACGAACCTGAGCCCAACTGCCGTTTCCAGAGTCGCACTTGCAGCGTGCAGGGACACTGACCAGGTCTGGTCACCGACAATTCCGTCGGAGGCAACGCCGCCCCAGGTTTGGAACGCCTTGACAGAAGCCTTCGTATGAGGCCCGAACTGGCCATCAATTCCTTGAGGTGATACGCCCCATTCTGAGGCACCGTTCGTCAGCACGCGCTGAAGCTCCCGAACCACATCGCCGGACGAACCTTCCCTTAGAAGCGGCATCGGCCGGCCGTCCGGCAGGGCAGCCCAGGTCAGTGGTCCCACTATGCCATCCGCCGTGAGCCCGGCTCCCTCTTGGAAGTCTTTCACTGCGGCTTCGAGCTGAGAGCCGAAGGTGCCATCCACCGTAAGGCTAGGATTTGGGGTGCGGCGGAGAGCTCGCTGGAGAAGCCGGACAGCTTTGCCCGTCGCACCCAAACTTATGGTCGGTTGACCTGGATTCGCCATCGTTAGCCCTCCACATGATTGGCATCTCGCTCCCGAGGCTGGCGTGGAGGCTCCTCAGGCACCTTGATGGTCACGAGACTGCCGGTGCGCGGGTCGAGAAACGTGAGAGTCATACTGACCTCCGCGGTACGCAACGGCCCCAGCCAGCCCGCAGTGTGGCACACCTGCCGCCCCGGGACTGTGGCCCGGATCACTC
>JBJMPB010000495.1:0-5452 GCA_045803455.1 Gemmatimonadales bacterium
GACCGTGATCAGCATGGTGATGGCGTAGGCCGGTTTGGAGAGATCATCCAGATTGTAGCCGTTGCGCGCCAGGATAAGGGAGGTCACGAAAGAGGCGATCATCGCGCTGATCTCGGACCACGCGTTGACCCGCCACCAGTACCAGCGCAGGATGAACACCAGTCCGGTGCCGGCTCCAAGTCCGATCAGAATCTTCCAGCCCTGCTCCACACTGCTGAGGAAGCTCATCACGATGAGCGAACAGACCATCAGCACCGTGGTTGCGACGCGCGAGGCGATGACCTGTGCCCGCGGGCTTGCCTGCGGCTTGATGAATCGCAGGTACACGTCGTTGACCAGATAGGAGGCGCCCCAGTTGAGATGGGTGCTGATGGTGCTCATGTAGGCCGCAGCGAACGCCGCCAGGAGCAGCCCCTTAAAAGGAGAGGGCAGCACATCCACCATGACCCGCACATACCCTTCCTCGGGATTGGCCAGGCCGGGATACCGAATGAGTCCCACAAACCCCACCAGGATCCAGGGCCAGGGCCGCAAGGCGAAGTGCGCGATGGTGAACCACAGGGTGGCCAGCAGTCCGTGGCGCTCGTCTTTCGCCGAGAGGATGCGCTGCACCACGTAGCCTCCACCACCCGGCTCCTGCCCCGGATACCAGGCCGCCCACCACTGTACCGCCAGAAAAATCAACAGCGTGCTGAGAGGTAGCCACGCCTGATCCAGCGGCGGTAGAACCCCGAACGCCGCGTCGGCAGATCCGAAGTGGGCAGCGGATTTCTGGACCAGCACGTCGAGGCCGCCGATGGAGTTCACGGCAAAGACCGCGAGCAGGATGGTTCCACCCATCGCCACCACAAACTGGAAGGCATCGGTAACAATCACCCCCCACAGCCCGGAGAACACGCTGTACAAGGCGGTGACGCCGAAGAGCAGGATGGCGGCGCGCCACGGGTTCACGTTCAGGGTCACCTGAAGGATGGTGACCATGGCACGGGTGACCCAGCCCATGATGATGAGATTGATGGGCAGGGCGAGATAAAGTGCACGAAAGCCTCGGAGCGCCGCCGCCGGCCGCCCACCATACCGCAGCTCCGCGAACTCGACATCGGTCAGAACTCCTGCGCGTCGCCATAGCCGGGCAAAAAAGAAGACGGTCATGACCACTGCGAAGGCGCCGTTCCACCAGAGCCAGTTGCCGGCCACCCCGTACTTGGCCACGAAGCCCGCCACTGCCAGCGGCGTGTCCGCGGCAAAGGTCGTGGCCACCATCGAGGTCCCCGCCAGCCACCAGGGCAGCGACCGCCCGGTCACGAAGTAGTCGGCCAGGGACCGGCTTGCCTTCCGGGTATAGGCCAGACCGATTGCCGCCGAGATCACGAAATACAACGCGATGATGAACCAGTCGGAGATGTGAAGTGTCATCGCACGTCCTCGAAGAGGGTGGTCATCACGAGATCCGCGACGCCGGCACGCACCGGATTCCAACGCGGGTTGTTCCGGGTGGGATGCACCCGGTTGCTGAGCAGCACGATGGCGACTCGGCGGTCGAAGTCGATCCAGATGGAGGTACCGGTGAAGCCGGTGTGTCCGATGCTATGGGGCGAGAGCAGGTGGCCGGAGCTGCTCCCCGAGTCCGGGGTATCCCAGCCCAGCGCGCGACTGGAGCCGGGGACGAGGTTCTGGCGGGAGGTGAAGGTCTGTACGACGGACGGTCGGACGGTCGGACGGGCGGACGGGCGATCCATCCCATCCGTGCTCACGGTCGAGCCGACCGCCTGACCGCCTATCGGCCTGTCCGCCTGTCCCATCATCCATTCCGCAAACCCCAGCAGATCCTCCACCGATCCGAACAGCCCGGCGTGGCCGGAGACGCCGCCCATTACCGAGGCGTTCTCGTCATGCACCTCGCCCCGAAGCACGCGCCCCCGCCAGGGGTCCATCTCGGTTGGGGCAATGCGAGAGGCCCAGTCGGAGGGCGGCAAGTACCGCAACGAGGTGAGGCCCAGAGGACCAAAGACCCGCTGCTGCAGCAGAGAGTCGATGCGCTGATGGTAGACGGTCTCCAGCAGCTGGGTGAGGACGATGGCACCCAGATCGGAGTAAACCTCCCGAGACCCCGGCACTGACTGGAGGGGGACGGTGTCGGCCAGAGCAAAGGCTTCCTGGCGGGTAGATGCCTCGCGAAAGAAGGGCAGCCAACCTCGGAGTCCGCCGGCATGAGCCAGAAGCAGGCGAACAGTGATCTTTTCCTTATCCGTTCCGGCGAACGCGGGAACGTAGCGCTGAACCGGCGTATCGAGATCGATCTTCCCTTCGCTTACCGCAAGCATCAGCCCGGTCGTGAGTCCCACCACCTTGGTCAAAGACGCGAGATCATACATGGTGGCGGCGCCCGGGCGGCTGGCGTCGAGATCGCCCACACGCTCGGTGCCGTGAACGAACCGTTCGCCGTCATGAGTCACCCCCAGTACCGCGCCGGGGGCGGCACCTCGGGCCACCGCCGAGTCGAGATAATGGCTGACGGGCTGCCAATCGATTTTCAGCCGCTGCACCGGAGCGGCCGAATACGGATGACTCGAAACACAGGCGGTAAGCAGCGGGACAAGAGCGACGCGCGCTCCATTCACGGGAGGTGCCGCTGAAGACCCCACCCACGGGGGTAGGCCGGCGGAATGGAAATCGGGAGCCTGCCGGTGATCGGGGTAACGCCGGCAATGGCGCGGCCGACCGCCTGCTCGGTCACCGAGTTCGAGCGCCATCCGATGAGATAGGAGCCCACCTCGGGCAGGTCGCTGATGAGATATGGATTTCCCAGCGACACCAGGATGGTGGGCCGAGCTCGAGCGGTGGCGAAGATCAGGGAAGTAACCGAGTCCGGCAGTCCCAGATTGCCCCGCCGATCGGTGGGACGGTCGGAGATAGCGAAAAGGGCCACTGAGCCCTGGGTTACCGCGCTGGCAGCGGAATCGTAGCTGGCCGGGCCGCTGGCGGGCCACAGCTTGAACGTCGTCACCGAGAACCCCCGGCTCTTGAGCTCGGACGCGAGCGCGTTCCCCAGCGATCGGTTGTCCTCCTCGCCATACGTGATCATGGCCAGCGGCGGCCGGGTGCGCCGCAGGTTGTACACCAGGCCGTTCACATCCTTCACCATCACGACGGAGCGCGACGCCATCGCGCGCGCCTCCTCCCGAAATTCGGCCTTGCCCACGACCGAGGGAATGCTGTCGAGCGGGACCGTTCGCCGGGTGAACAGGCCCAGCCGCCGTTTGAGCTCGAGCACGCGACGTACCGACCGATTCAACCGCTCGGGCGTGATCTCCTTCCGGCTGATGGCTGCGGCCATTGCGTCGATCGCCTGGGCCGGATCGGCGGGCTGGAGCAAGAGATCGGCGCCGGCCTGAAAGGCGCGCACCCCCGCCTCGGCCCCGTACACATTGCCGATCCCGCCCATGTTGAGGGCGTCGGTGATCACCAGTCCCTTGAAGCCGAGCGAGTCACGCAGGATGCCGGTGAGTATGTTGGGAGCCACGGTGCCGGGCCGCATGAGCCCGCCGTCCATGCCGGGCAGGGCGATGTGAGCGGACATGATTGCGGTGACGCCGGCGGCTATGGCGCTGCGGAAAGGCACCAGCTCGACCGAGTCCAAACGGGCCCAGTTGCTGAACAAGACGGGAAGCACCAGGTGAGAATCGGTACCGGTATCGCCGTGTCCCGGAAAATGTTTGGCGGTGGAGAGCATTCCGTTGTCTTGGAGGCCCCGAACCTCCGCGGACACCATCCGACCGACCGCCAGAGGGTCTTCGCCGAAGGAGCGTACATTGATGATGGGATTGGCCGGATTGTTATTCACGTCGGCTACCGGCGCGAAGGCGAGATGGATGCCCACCGCCCGCCCCTCGAGCGCGGTGATTCGTCCCAGCTCATAGGCATCGGAGTCCCGGGCCGTTGCGCCGATGCCCATATTCGGAGGAAAGGGTGTTCCGCCGTTGAGCCGAATGGCGGTTCCCGCTTCGAGGTCGGATCCGACCAGCAGCGGCACCGCGGAGCCTTCCTGCAGCCGGTTGAGCTTCGCGGCGACATCGAGTGGTGATCCCACGGACACCAGCAAACCGCCGACATGCAGGGAGTCCACCCAGGCCTGCATCCGGGCAAAGGCCTCGTCATCGAATGCAGCGTAGGATCCCGGAATCCAGGGTATGACCAGCTGCGCGATCCGGTCTCGCAGGGAGAGTGACTCGAGCAGCGCATCGATATCCACTTCCGGTGGCGTCGGCTGCCCCGGAAATTGTGCCGGTTGGGGTGGCGGCGCGGTGCTGCTTCTGCCGCACGCTCCTACCACCAGCAACGCCACTACGAGGTACTTGGATTGCACAGAGCTCTGGCCCTAATCGGAATCTGGGGGTGGTGTATCGGCTGCGCGGCGGCAGCCGGCGCTGGCGCGGTCCACGATCGCACGCGCCCGGGCATTGAGGTGCTGCTGAGCGACAGCGTGCGACTCGTCCGCAACCGACGAATCGGTCTGGTAACCAACCAGACCGGCGTGGATGCACAGGGAATCAGCGACGTGACGCGGCTGCGTGATGCCGGGATCCGGCTGGTGGCGCTGTTCAGCCCCGAGCACGGATTTCAGGGGGCGGCCGATCCGGGCGCTCTGGTTGCGTCTTCGAAAGATTCGGCCACTGGGCTTCCAATCTACAGTCTTTATGGCCGGAGTTCTGCCCCCAGCGACGAGATGCTCCAGGGCATCGACGTGATACTGGTGGATTTGCAGGATGCCGGCGCCCGCTACTACACCTACCTGGCCACGACAATCGAAGTGATGCAGGCCGCGGCGCGGCGGCAGCTGCCGGTGCTGGTACTCGACCGGCCAAATCCGATCGGCGGCCTGGTGCAGGGCAACGTCCTCGATCCCGTCTTCTCCTCCAAAGTGGGCAGCCTCGCAGTGCCCATGCGACATGGACTGAGCCTGGGGGAGCTGGCCCGCCTTGCCGCTGGGGATCTGCAGATCCGGGTGGATCTGCGGGTAATCCCGGTTGCCGGCTGGCGGCGAGATCAGGCGCTGGATCAGACAGGCCTGCCCTTCATTCCACCCAGTCCCAATCTTCGTTCACTGGAAAGTCTGTTTCACTACCCGGGCACCTGCCTGTTCGAGGGGACGAACCTGAGCGTGGGCCGCGGCACCGATCACGCGTTCGAACAGATCGGCGCGCCCTGGCTCGACACGGCCGCGGTGCTCGCACGTGTCCGCGCTGCGGATCTTCCCGGGGTGAAATTCTCGGCGGTGACGTTCACCGCGAGGCGGCCGGGGGATGCCAAGTACAACGACACCCTCGTGGCTGGCATTCGACTCGAGACCACGGACCGGCGCGTCTACGATCCGGCTGCGGCAGCGGTGCACCTGCTCGCGGCGGTGCGAGCGGCGCACGCGGCACAGTTCGCCTGGATTCCCCGACACTTC
>JBJMPB010000497.1:0-3422 GCA_045803455.1 Gemmatimonadales bacterium
TTTGATACTTCAGGGCAGTGAACTGCATCCGCTGACTGGCCGCGGCAAGGTCAGATAGCGTGGGGAAAACTTTGTCGAGATGAAACGCCTTGAAGCGCTGCTCGATGCCGTGGGGGTAGACCACGCCGTCGCCCCACTCGATGCCGGTCTCGAACCACCAGGGCTCCCGGCCACCGTAGCACTCCTTCAGTTTGCCGACATCGGGCAGGCCCCAGTTCCCGAACTCGGAGACCACCATCGGCTCACTGCCACGCCGGCGAACTTCCGGAGCCGGCTGCCGGGGGATCGGATTCCAGGGGTCCCGGATGTATTCCCGCCACGACTCGATACTTTCGTACACGTGGGCAAAGGTCCACGGCGGCCGGCTGGCAAAGGTCTGGACCCACTCCTTCCACTTCCGGTAATGGTCCGGCATCGCGTAGTAATTGTGAAAGTCCTCGATGTCGGTGACCACGTGAAAGTTGGTGAAGCAGGGTGAATTCCCTACCACCAGCCGATGCGGATCCAGCGCTTTCAGCTCACTGTACATGTCCGCCAGCCAGGCCCGATGGCCGGCGTTGACCGCCAGATCTACGCCCCAGTTCTCGTTCACAATGGTCCAGATGATGATCGAGGGATGGTTCCAATCCCGTTCGACCATGCCGAAGAGCGTCTCCTTGGCTCGCCGTTTGGCGGCGTCGGTCAGCTCCTGCCAATTGGGAAGCTCGGTCCAGATCAGAAGACCCATCTTGTCCGCGGCGTCGTAGTAGCGGGGATCGGTGATCTTGATGTGGGTCCGGAGACAATTGAGCCCCATGTGCTTGGCCTTGGCGAACTGCTCCTCCAGTTCGGGAGTGCTGAACGGGGTATAGATCAGGTCGGGGTAGTAGTCCTGGTCCAGCGCCCCCCGCAGATAGAGCACCTTCCCGTTCAGCAGCAGATGGCCGGTGGACGACGTTGCGATGGTTCGCATTCCGAACCGGGTTCCCAACTGGTCCACCGGCTCGGCTCGGTCGTCGTTGCTGTCGAGCAGCACGACCTGCAGCTCGTAGAGGTTGGGCACCGTGGTGTCCCAGAGCATCGGGTCCGGGACCGGTACGGTCAGCTGCTCGGCCTGATGGCCGCTTCCCACCACCAGGCGGTGGCGCCGCTGCTGCCCTCGCGGATCGGTGATGTTGAGCCAGAGACCCAGAGGTTTGTCCGCCGCGCGATTGAGCGCCACATCCACCCGGATCTGCTCGCCGGGTACATCGGGAGTGACTCGGAGTCGGGTCAGACAGGTCCGTGCCCGGCGCTCCAGATACACGCTCTGCCAAATGCCGCCGATAGGGCCGTACCAGCTCTGCTTGCCGTGCGGGATTTCGGCGAAGGTAAACTCGGGAAGAAAGTCGGCATCGTTGCCGGGATCGATCACCCGCACCACCAGCTCGTTGGCGCCCTCGCGGCGAAGGCTATCGGTCACATCGAGCTCAAAGGGCAAGTATCCGCCCTCGTGCTCACCAACCTGCTGACCGTTGAGCCACACTGTGGTGAAGTAGTCCACCGCCCCGAAGTGGAGCACGTAGCCCGCGGGCTGACCGTTGGAGCGGCCCTCCGCCAGCTGGAAGTGCCGGCGGTACCAGGCCATGCCGCTGTAGTCTCTCAGGTCTTCGAACTGAGCTTGCCAGGGACCCGGCACCCTGATCCTTCGCCCCTCGTTGTCCCGGAGTGTGGTTGGGCTGAGACCTTGCCGAGGATCGGGGAAAAATTCCCACTCGCCGTCGAGATCGGTGCGCTGACGAATCACGTCTTGACTCCAGAGCGTGCTAAAGAGAACTCATGGGCGGTGTAAGAGAGGCATGACCGGCGGGTTTTGCAACTCTAACGGGAGATAACCCGGGAGCTGGTGCGCAGGCCGCGCCGCCGCTCCAGCCAGGTGCCTGCCAGGGCACCCATCAATCCCGCAACTGCGGCGGTGGCAGTGATGACGGCAATGCCGTAGGCAAACACCCGAGACTCGCTGATGCTTTGATCGATCGGGCCCGGGCCCACCATCCAGGCGGCTAGTGGACCCAATGTTCCGTCTAAGAACCCTACGGTCGCGGCGGCAACCACCGCAACGGTCAGACCTCCGCGAAGGGAGGCGAGCAGGCCGACACTGAGATAGACGAAAAGAGAGACCGCGCCGAGCCGGGAGTACGGGAATCCCAATGGCCTTTCGGTCAGTGCACCAATAATGTCCAGGGCCACCAGCAATGCCGCGGCGCCGAGGATGACCGGGGTAACCCGCTTCATAGAGCTCCTCTCGTCTTCTGAACGACCCAGGGCCCTGCATCACGATTGAGGTTGGGATTGGTGCAGGACAGTAAGGTGTACTCATGTCATTCGATCAACAAGTCGGGTGGTCGATCTGCCGCGTGGTATAGCTCGGTGTACTATTAGGTCTCTGCTGCCCTCCTCCTTCTCTGGAGCCGATGTCCCATGCTTCTCGTGTTTCTCGCGATTGGAGTGGTTGCTGGAGTGTTATCGGGATTGTTCGGTATTGGTGGTGGTATCCTCATTATCCCTTCGCTCGTCTTCTTCGCGAAATTCCATACCAAGCTGGCCATCGGCACCTCACTCGGCGCCATGCTCCTGCCGGTAGGCCTTTTGGGGGCTTACGCCTACTACCAGCAGGGCAACATCCATCTCAAAGGCTCACTCCTGATTGGCCTGGGCCTCTTCTTCGGAGCCTACCTGGGCGCCCGGTTGGCCCAGACCATTCCGAGCCCGACCCTGCAGCGGATGTTTGCCGTGTTCATCGTGCTCATGGCTATTCGACTCTGGCTCGAGGCGGGGAGGGGATAGGCAATGTCCGACGTGTCCGCTCCTATCCAGCTCACCTCTCCCGACTTCAGCCATGGTGCCAGCATCCCTCGGTCCCATAGCTGTGAGGGCGAGAATATCTCACCCGCCCTGGCCTGGGAGGGGGTTCCGGTCGAACGCCGGAGCATGGCGGTCGTCTGTGACGACCCGGACGCACCCCGGGGCACCTGGGTACATTGGGTCTTGTATAACCTGCCAGGGGAGACGGTGGAGCTGTCCCGCGGAGTCCCCGCCCTGCCGGAGCTCCCATCCGGCGCCCGCCAAGGCCGAAACGACTCGGGGGAGATCGGCTACAGTGGGCCTTGTCCTCCTCCAGGAAAGCCGCATCGGTATTACTTCCGCCTTTATGCTTTGGACATCATGCTCACCCTCCCGCACGGGGTCTCCAAGGCCGAGCTGGAGGCTGCCATGTCCGACCACATCTTGGCTCAGGGAACATTGATGGGGACGTATCAACGACAAGCGTAAGTCACCGCTTACGCTTTGCAGTTCCCGCTCACGCTTTCTCCCCACTTACCTTTCAATAATGGCATTGCTCACCCTCACCGACCGCGGATTCTACTGCGAGCCGGGAGACTTCTATATAGATCCGTGGGAGC
>JBJMPB010000008.1:0-7329 GCA_045803455.1 Gemmatimonadales bacterium
TCGGGGCGAGAAACAAAGAGCGGGAAATCGAAGCGGGTGACGAACTCCGTATCGCCAATCCGATGCGCCGCGCGAATACCGAGCCCCGCATCGGACAGAAAGCGGATGGTGCCGGTGACGGGCGTCTGACTCATGCTGCCAATGCCCTGGGCCAGGTCAGAGAAGGCGGCGATGCTGATCCGTTTGAAGAGATGCGACTCGGGCCGGGACAGTAACCCCTGCTCGACCTCCAGATTCAGTGCGGCGATGCCAGAGGTAGACAGCCGGGGATCGACTCCTCGGATGCCGGCACCACCGGGAGACTGGTAGTTGAAATCATCCCGAACCAGCAGAGCGCCCCGCGAGCGGAGAAACGGGTTGTAGAGCTGGCTCAATGGATCTGAGCCCTGGAAGTAGACCTGCCGTTGCTTGGCCGCATCATGATCGCTTACCCCGGCGGCCAAATAGCCGCGCACGGCCAGACCCAGCCCGTGTGCCAGGTCCCGCCGGGCAATGCCCTCAATGAATCCATTGAAGTAAAAGGGGTCGACGTCGGATCGTCCGCCGATCGCCAGACCATCGCGGTTGTAGGCCAACCCGCCGCCGAGCGAACTGCGGGCGGAGAGGTTCCACTGGCCGCTCTCGTTGGAGATCTCATTGGCGAATTGCAGTTCAACGATTCCCACGTCGTCGTAGTAGCCCGGATCCAGATAGCGAGTGTCGTCGATCCCCACCCAGCGAAGGCTCACTCGATGGCTTCGGGTGGGGCCAAAGGTCAGGTGCGCCCGCCGGGACCATTCGAGAGTGGCGGCGGCACCGTAGCGTCCTTCGATCTTGAAGGCATCGAAGGTCTGCGACAGGTTCGGCGCCCGGAGCACCACCGGATTCTTGCCTCGAAGGAAGAAGTCGATGTCCTTGACCTCGTCATCCACTCCCCACCCCGTGCTCCCGGTGAGCATCGCAACGTTCTGCTCGAAGCGGCCGAGATAATCATCCCGGCTTCGGATACCGACGGTAACTCCTCCGGCATCGTTGTACCACAGCGTGGGCTGCACGCCGACCGTGAGCCGCTCCCGGCGGGATCGGGTGGAGAAGTACGGATGGAAGTAGAAATCGCTTCCGGGCGGTGGGAGCAAGGTTGCCGGCAACAGCCCACCCAGCCGCTTCCGGTTGTTCAGCATGTTCCAGTCGTGGGTCTGCATCCGCGGATCGAGCACCACTTCTTTCGGCTTGCTCCGGGTTTTGAGCGTCAGCCACTCCCGTTCGGCTAGTCCATCCACTCGCGCTACCGCGGTGTCCTGCTCGGCAACCACGCCGACCTCAACCGGGATCCGGCCATTGCCCCGCCGCACGACTTCAACCCGCGTCACCCAACCAGCCCCACGTTCCCCCCGTTCCGTCCTGACCTCACCCACCCCATAGTCGTACAGCTCCGTCGTGTGCAGCCACTGGGCAAAGAAGGTCGAGAGATCCCGTTGGGACACCTCTTCGGCCACCGCCCGGAAAGCGGCTTCGTCCACGTGCTTCAGCTTCCAGCGCTGGTAGAACGTCTGGAGAATGCGGTGCATCGTATCATCGCCGACGATATACCGTAGCTGCTGAAAGAACAGCTTGCCTCGGGTGTATATGGCGGTGTTGTAGGAGCTGAAATCGCGATATTTCTCCGCCACCAGGCTGGGTGGTTCGGAGTGGTCGTCCAGATCCAGCTGCAGAATGCCGGCCTCGGTCTCCGGGTACGTGCTCGGGCGGCCCACCATTTCCCAGAACCAGTCGGTCTGGAAGCTGGTGAAGCCCTCGTCCAGCCAGCCTTCCCGCCATTCGTTGTTGGCCAGGATCCCCATGGTGTAGTTGTGCCCCAGCTCGTGCACGATCAGCCCCTGGTCAGCCGAGCCGTTCATGATCATCATGGGGAACTCAGTGCCGCCGCCCTCGATCCGATGAACGTTGGTGATCTGGGGCCAGGCAAAGGGGCCGTACAGCTGGCCCAGCCAGGCCAGCGCGGTCTGGGTCCGCTCCACCGCGAAGTTTCCCCCCCAGGTGTTCTCGTCTCCCGGTTGATAGAGGACATGTACCGCGACGTTGCCGTAGCGGCCTCCCTCATAGCGGTAGTCGGGGTTCAGCGAGATCGCGAAGTGGTGTACGTCTCGGGCATACCAGCGCACGATCTTTCGTCCCGCGGCTGCGCCGTCGCAGGCCGCGGGCGGCGTGTCGGGGCCATAGAAGTCGCGCCGATAGTCTATCGGTCTCGAGCGGTTGCGATTGGCCCGTTCCCAACCGGGGTCACCGCACACCGGAACGCCGGTGGCTCCCATCACCTGATCGGCGGGCACATCGAGGTCCACCAGGAAGGTGGCAAACTCCCCGTAGAACTCGCCGGCAGGATAGAGTGGATGTTCCTCCCAGCCATACCGATCGTACACCACCACCTTGGGATACCACTGGGCAAAGTCGAAGCGGCGGCCCTGTCGCCCTTGGCGCCGGGGCACAGTGGAAGGCCGCGCGTCCCACTCGAGGTCCACCGAAACCGAATCGCCCGGTGGGAGCGGCTGGGGCAGCGCATATCGCACCACGGTGCTGTCGGGCGCAAAGGGATACATCGGCTTCACCGGGGTCCCCCCGATGCGCGTGTTGCGCACGTGATTGAACGCGAAGTTCGGCTCCCGAAGATCGTTGAACCGGCGCCGGCCTTCGGTCGAATCTGCATCGGACCAGCGGGAGCCGGGCCGGAAGGCGTTGAGATAGAGATGGAGCGAGAATGTGCTCAGTGTATCAGGTGACCGATTGACGTAACGAATCCTCTCGGTCCCACTCAGCACCCCCCGCGGCTCGTCCAGCCGGGCAGAGATCTCGTAGGCAACCTGCTGCTGCCAGTAGTGATTCGGGTTCGAAGCGGGGGCGGCTTGCTGAGGCAGAAGCAGGATTGCTGCGAGAATCACCGAGCGCTCGAGGTCAAATGGTCTGGTCACCCCTGCGGGGGGATGGTCCGCAACATAAATCTCGCCCGGCGATTTAGCACCACAATGCGCGGCTATGATGGAGACCCGGATGGCGTTTGGCGCTACGGTGAATCGCTCTTGCAACCGGCATCTGGCAAATAATGGCTGACACGTATCTGTCGTTGCGGGTCCATCTGGTATGGGCCACCAAGAATCGAAGGCCCTGGCTCGATCCGGAATGGAGATCTCGGCTGTTCGCCTGTGTTGCTGCGGTTGTGGCGCGTCGGGGGGGCGAGCTACTCTGTGCCGGTGGCATTCGGGATCACATCCACCTCTATCTCGAGCCCCCCAGCACGCTGGCCCTCTCCGATCTGGTCGCCAGCATTAAGACCACCACCTCCAGGTGGATCCATGAAACATTTGCCCACCGACGGGATTTCCGGTGGCAACACGGATATGGGGCATTCAGCGTCACGCCATTCGAAGACAGCTACATCCGCGACTACATCCGCAACCAGGAGATCCATCACCGGGAAGAACGGTTTACCAACGAATACACGTCGCTCCTGCTACGTCATGGCGTCATTTTCGATCCGGCGCATGTAACGGATTAACCCGGCCAGCCGGCATCACGGGTGGGCCATGGGGTGGGCCACGGGGTGGCGCCACCCATGAGGGTGGCCCTCCCGGGTGTCAGCGGTCCTCCGGACCACGTCTAGTGTAGGCAGGGTCTGAGCGAGTCCGCATATAAGCATTGGAGACGCGGGATGAGGGATCGGGGGTGCGCCGGCGGACCGCCGATACACAAGAGGGCCACCCTCATGGGTGGCCCTCACACGCGATGGGAATCGCAATGTCGCAGCGGGCATCAACGTGACAGCAATTGCCGCCGCAGCTTGGTCATCCGGCGCCGAAGCGATCCGTCGAGCACCCGCTCGCCCATCCGCACAATCGTACCGCCAAGAATTTCGGGATCCACCGAAAAGGCAGGTATCACCTGCTTTCCCAGCTGCCGGCTCAACGCTTCCTGGATGCTCCGCTTGAGCCTCTCATCGGGTGTCCGCGCCAGCGTCACGCCGGCCCGTACCCGGTCCATCTTCTGGTCCAGCAGATTCATGTATTCCACCGCCACTGCGCGCAGGATCTGCTGGCGTCCGCGGCGCACCATCGCCTGGAGGAACAGCACGAATTCGCGTGGCGTGTCGCGCAGGGCTCCGCCCAGGAGCTGCGCCTTCTCCGACTTGGGAATCCGGGGCGACATCAGGATCGCCTCGACTCGAGGCGTTTGCTCCACCGCTGCCGCCACGGCATCGAGCAAGTTGGCGTAGAGCTCGACGTGGCCGCTGCGCTCGCCCAGCTCAAACAGGGCTTCGGCGTAGTTCCGGGCTACCGTCTCGGTTCTCAATGGTTGCTTCCCAGGTTGGCCAGATACTCCTGCACAATCCTGCGATCGTTCTCGGAATTGAGCCGCTCACCGATCAGCCTCGACGCGGCGGCCAGCGACAGATCCACCGCTTCGCGCCGGAGCTCCGTTACTGCCCGCTCCCGCTCGGAGTTGATGTCGCGGCGAGCCCGCTCGAGCAGCTCCTCCTGCTCCTGCCTCGTCTTTTCCATGGCCAACGCCCGCTCCTTCTCCGCCGCGGCTCTCGCCTCGGCCAGCAGCCCGTGGGCCGCCGTACGTCCCTCGGCCAGGAGCTTCTGGTGCTCCGCCAGCAACCTCGCCGCCTCGGACCGATTGCGCTCGGCCTCAGCCAGCTGTTCCTCGAGCGCGCGCTCACGCGCCTCCACCGCTCCCAGGATCGCAGGCCAGGCATACTTCCGTAGAAGCAGAAGCAGGGCCACGAAAACCACCACGGTCCAGATCATGAGACCGGGCTCGACCGACAGCGGACCGCGGGCCACGTGTTGTTCCTGCAGCATTGCCAGCGAAAGCATCGTTACCTCTGGTGGAAGTCGCTAGTCACAAGTCGCCAGACCCCAGTCGCCAGACGGCAGATCCGCACCAGGAATGTGTTTCTGGTGACTGGGGACCGATGACTGGCGACTCGTTAAAACGTGATCTTCGACTGAATCAGGAACCCGATTACCGCCACGAACAAGGCAACACCTTCGACCAGGGCGGCCGCGATGATCATGGCCGTCTGGATCCGCGCCGTTGCGTCCGGCTGCCGGGCAATGCCTTCAGTCGCCGAGCCACCGATTCGGCCGATGCCGACTCCGGCGCCCACGACCGCGAGTCCGGCCGCCAGGCCGGCGCCAATGAGACCCAATCCACGGCCGGATGCCCCCGCTGCCGCGGCGGTTTCCTGCAAGAGAGCGAGAATGTACAGCATGTTTCACTCCGCATGAGCGGGAGACCAGAATCACCTCTGCGCTCGCCAGCAGCGATGGCCGACTCTCCCCAGACGGCCTGCCCTGGTGTCCCACCATCGTTCCGAAGGAACAGTGGGTTTCGTCCGCCACCCGGCGGAGTACGTCATTGGCCGGTTAGAGCGCCTCCCCGACCAGGTCCATCCTGACTTCTCTTCTACAACTTCCCAACTTCCCTCCTTCCCGCTTCTAGTGCTCCGCTCGCATCAAGCCGATGAACACCGCCGTGAGCAGGGTGAACACGAAGGCCTGCAGGAAGGCGACGAACACCTCGAGCAACATGACCCCGGTCGCCAGAAGCGAGGCCGCGATTCCCACGTAGTAGCTCTGAAAGAGGAAGGTCAGCCCGAGCAGCGCCAGCACCAGCACGTGACCCGAGGTCATGTTGGCAAACAGTCGGACGGCGAGAGCAAATGGCTTGGCCAGTTTCCCGATGATCTCGATCGGCGTCATCACGGCCAGTAGCAGCACTTTGAGCAGCGCTCCGCCTACCCCGCCCGGCAGTCCAGGCGGCAGGTAGAAGATCGTCTTCATGTACCCGGCGAAGCCGAGCGCGCGCATGCCGGTGATCTCGATGACCAGAAAGGACACGATGGCCAGCGCCGCCGTCACCGCGATGTTGCTGGTGGCAGTGGCGCCCCAGGGCAGCAGCCCCAACAGATTCATCGCCAGAATGAAGAAGAAGACAGTCAGCAGATACGGTGCGTAGCCTTCCCCATGGGCCCCGACGTTGCGCAGCACGACCTCCTGCCGAACCCACAGCGTCATGGCTTCCATGGCGCCGGGGAAGCCTTTGGGCGGCCGGCCGTTTGCCTGCTGCCGCGCCAGGATGCGGGCACTGGTCAGGAAGATCACGGCGACGATGGTTGCCGCCAGCAGCATGTAGACTAGGTGACGGGTGGGCGACAGATCGAGATAGCGGGGCTGACCTTGAGCGTCGTGGCCCAGCGGAATTTTCCAGTTCGTGGGAAGGTGAACCACGCCGAACGGCGTCTCCACCTCACTGGCGTTGCCGATGTGATGGGCAATGTCTACTTCGTTTCGGCTGGCCTGATGCTGAGACTCGGGAGCAACCGCCTCCCGTCCAACCTCTTCCGCCCGCTCCTGAGCTAGAGCCGGGGATGAGAGCCCCGCCCCGCCGAGGAGGGCCATCCAAGCCAGAGCGATTGCGCGATTCTTTCCCGTCATCTCACTTCAACCTGGAGTGTTCCCGCACCGCGGTTGCTGCTTCGACCAGGAGCAACGCGAGCAGAGTCGCCACCAGCGTCAGCAGCAGGGCGCTTGCGTCCCAATGGTAGACCCGAGCCAACCCCACTGCTGCTAGACCGACCACGCCCAGCCGGACGATCATGCCGCCGACCCAGACCAGCTGAAAGGTCTCGGTGCCGATGCTTCGCAGCGTCCACCAGCCCAGGGGAGCCTGTACCAGCAGGGCCAGCAGAACGCCGGCGCCTACTTCCTCCCGCGAGCTGGGCGGTGCCATGAATGCGGCAACCGCCCCGAGGAGGCCCACGATCAGGAGGCCGAGGAGGTAGCGGCGCCGACCGCTCAATCGCCCTGATCCTTCTCGTTGAGCGAGCGGATCAGCCAATACATGGTCCCGCCAAAGCCGACGAAAGCGAAGATGACCGTCAACAGCCCGCCGGTGCCGAAGCGGCGATCGGCCCACTGGCCGATCCACACGAACACCAGCAGGCTCACCGCGAGCTGCACGCCGAGCCCGGCATACCGCATTCCCGTGCCCCGCTTCCCCGGTTCAGGGGTTTTCACGGCGCAAACCTATCCGCTTGTGAAATATTTCGCAAGCAAATTCTGGCGGCATCAGGATGGTATCTGCTAGCGCTGTTCCCTCGGTCCCGATTAAATCTCAGTTCATGACCCTCAATCAATTATCGTGACCGTCACCCAACCCGCCACTCACGACGATGTCCAGCAGCTGGAGCGGCTGGTCGGCGCGGTCACCGGCCTCAAGCGCCAGGTGGCCCAGCGGATCGTGGGCCAGGAAGACGTGGTGGACGGGATCCTCACCGCGATCCTCGCTGGT
>JBJMPB010000562.1:0-2684 GCA_045803455.1 Gemmatimonadales bacterium
CGCAGCTCAACCAAGCTGAAGCTGTTGGGTGATGCGGACCTGAACCTCGAGGCGGCGCTGAACCCTGCGGAGGTCGTTCTCGTCACGGCTTAACGCCGCAGAGGCTCTGCCAGATGGTCGGCAGCTGCGACCGCGTCCTGAACCCGAATGTGACGCCGACCCCGCCCACCAGCGCCATTGCGCGCGCGGCATCGCCGATGCAAAGGGGCCAGGCTGCCACCGCGGCTTCAGGCGATCGACCCTCAGCCCGAGGCGAAAGCCGTCACTGGTCCGCGCCGGTCTGGTGCGATGCCGATTGAGCCTCTCGGATCATAGCCCGCAGATCGGCCAGGCAACCGAGCAGATCACGTTGCGCCGAGGGGATAGCTTGCCGCAGATTGAAACAGCCGTGCACCTGCCCGGCCGCTTCACGGAAGCGCACCGACACGCCGTGCTCGATCAGCATCGCGGCATACGCCCGACCCTGGTCCCGCAAGGGATCAAGCCCGCAAGTGAACACCAGCGTGGGCGGCTGACCCGCGAGGCTGGAGGCGCGCAGCGGCGAGGCCCGGATGTGGCCTCGATCCGCCGGGTTCGGCAGGTAATGGCTGTGGAAGAACGCGATGTCGTCCTGGGTCAGCACATAGCCCTGGCCAAACTCGGTGAGCGAGTTCGTCTCGCTCAGGAAGTCCACGCCCGGGTAGATCAGCCATTGCGCCAGCACCGGGACAAGAAGCTGCCCTGTTAGCTCTTGGGCGCAGACGGCGGCCAGATTGCCACCGGCGCTGTCGCCGGCAACCACCAACCCTGTTACGGCATGCCCGATCTCACCCGGGCTGGCCGCAGCCCAGCGCGCGGCAGCCAGGGCGTCCTCGACAGCCGCTGGGAAAGAGTGCTCGGGGGCAAGCCGGTAGTCGATCGACAGCACCGTAATGTGCAATTGGCGAGCGATCTCAGCACACAGCCCATCGTGCGTGTCGAGATCCCCGATGACCCAGCCCCCGCCATGGAAGAAGACAAGAACGGGCCCTGGCTCGGGAGCCTCGTGCGCGGCGTAGAGCCGCCCTGCGAAGCTGTGCCCCTGCGGCGATGGGATTACCAACTCGGCGACGCGCGCCAGCGTGCCGCGCGGAAGCTCCACCATTGGACCCATGGCCTTGTACACTTGGCGACCGGCCTCGGGCCCAAGCTGGCGCAGCGTGGGTCCGCCAAAGGCCTTGAGCCGGTCAAGGAAGGCCTGAACGTCGGAACGAACAAAGGGCATTCTGGGGTTCCAAGGAAGCGCTACACGCGCGACCATAGGCGAGCAGCCGTGGCCAGCAAGTCCTCCAGCAAGTCCTGCCTTGTTTCTGCCATCTCCCACAACGGTTCCTGACGGTGCGGCTCAGCGCTCGTTCAGCACCATGGGCCTAAGAGATCCTCGATGACTGGGGCGGTGCCGACAGGTGGCATTTGAGCGGCAGGGCTCCTCGCGGTCAGCTCGGGCGCGCTGGCCGGCCGGGCGGCAGGATCAACGAATTTCTTCACGTCCCTTGTGGATCGTGCCCACCCCTCACACCTCCTGTGACCGAGCTTCCCTGCACACGAACGGGTGCGGGTTGAGCCTGGGGAACACACGATGAAGCGCGCCCTTGGTGCTGCTCTGGTTCTTGCCACAGTCACCGGCCCCGCCCACGCCAACCCCGCCGAGAGCCGCGCTTTCTGGGACCTCAAGCCAGACCATCTCCGTGTTCTCGTGGCCTCGCCTCAGGTCATGGTGACCCGGACCGCATCGGGCTGGGATGCGTATTGCCGGTGCCCGGTCGTGCTCAAGCCGCACGAGATCCCCGAGGCGATGAAGAAGGCCATCATCGCTGTCGAGGATAAGCGCTACATGGATCACGGCGGCATTGATCTGATCGCGCTCGCAGCGGTGCTGCGGGGCGGCTTGAGCCGGGGCGGGAGCACGATCCCCATGCAGCTCCTCAAGAACCTTGTGCTCCACGATCTGCAAGGCCGTGACATCCTCAGCAAGCTTGAACGCAAAGGGTCCGAGGTCTGGCACGCCGGCACGTTCGACGGAGCCGTGGGCAAGCAGGAGCTGCTCGCGGCCTACCTCAACCAGATCGAGTTCGGCGGACGCGAGATCGTCGGCCTCTACCGCGCGAGCCGGTACTACTTCCGCAAGGAACCGAAGGACCTCAACCTATACGAGGCGGCGCTCTTGGCCGGCATGGTGCAGGCGCCCGCCCGTTTCAATCCGCTGAAAGAGACCACAAAAGAGCGGGCGCACGAACGCGCGAGGCTTGTTCTCGACCTGATGCTCCAGCAAGGCCGGATCACTCCAACCGAGCGGCGTCGAGCCGAGCAGATCGGTGTTCGCCCAGGGCTGCTTCCGCCGTTCAAGATCCAGCCCCAGCCCTTCACGGAGTGGGTGGTTCAGCGGTGGGGACCTCAGTTCGTCAAAGAGGGCGAGACCATTCGGTTCTTTGTCACGCTCGAGCCTCGCTTCCAGCGCTTGGCTGAGCGGCATCTTGCCGAACTGGTCAGCGAGGGAGCCGTGCCGGCCGAGTATGAGGCTGGAGCCGTGATGATGACCGGCGATGGTCGCGTTCGGGCCATGATCGGCGCGGTGGATTGGTCGCAGCGCCAGTTCAACGCTGCTGTGAAATCGAATGTGCAGCCGGGCTCGACGGCGAAGCTACCGCTGCTTGTTGCCGCGTGCG
>JBJMPB010000583.1:0-2992 GCA_045803455.1 Gemmatimonadales bacterium
TGTGTCACCCCCACCCTGCGCTAAAGCCATGACGATTCACCGCATCCGTCTTCTGGGCGATCCGGTCCTGCGGGCTCGCTGTGAGACCATCTCCCGACCCCGCTCCACAGCGGTCCGGGTCATTATGGACGATATGCGCGAAACTCTGAGGGACTGGCAAGCGCGCTTCGCGGGAGGCCGTGGCATAGCAACGCCGCAGATTGGCGCGCCGGTCCGGATGGTATACATCGACATGGGTGAGCCCTGGCCTCTGATCAATCCTGAAATCGTGGACATCGGAAACGAAGACTTTGAGGTCTGGGACGACTGCTTCTCCTTTCCAAACTTGCTGGTTCGGGTATCCAGGGCCTATCGGATCAGAGTCCGCTATCAGGACCTGAAGGGAGAATGGACAGAGGTGGAGGTGGAAGGAGACCGGGCGGAGTTACTCCAGCATGAGATTGATCATTTGGATGGGGTGCTGGCCGTAGACCGGGCGCACGGGTTGGATCCTTTCTGCCTCCGGGAGGAGTGGCACCGGGAACATGGGATCCGAGGCCGCTATGGCCCACCGGAGCCGAGATCGGCCAGCTACGCCGCCCAGCTGGAAGGCTGATAAAGTCGGCCAGGCTTTAGAACCATCTACCGAGCCGGACGAAAAAGGTTCCTCGGCCCTCGTCGACAGCACCATACTCGAACCGAACGGGACCGACCGGTGTTTCTGCACCAAGGCCGATCCGGGCGCCGGCCACCCAACCGCTGTCGCTGATAACCGGCCCGCCCAGCGCAGATCGGCCCAAGCCTAGCTCCATCCGTCCCACCAGCGGCCCCCTGATGGGGTAGGTCATCAGCAGGTCAAGCATCAGTTCCCGATCGCCTCTGCGCTCTCCGATATGAAGTCCGGGGAATCCGTCGTTTCCCCCCAAAGGAAAGTCCAGTTGGACCGGCAGCTGATCTCCCCAGCCTACTCGAAGCTGGGGCCGGAGGCGTATCGGTCCGACCCGGCCGTGAACCTCACCCAGGGCGTGCAGTCGCCGGTAGGCCCCAGTCCATAGGAGAGATCCCACAGCCAACTGGAGCCCGGTTCGATCCTCTTTTGAGAATCGAACAGACGCTCCCCCCGTGCTCCGGTCCTGGTCCGGCTCGTGCCAACCATGTCCTACCAATCCCAGATCGGCTGACCACCCGTGGCCAAAGTCGCGTTCCACTCCGGCAAACCCCACGGCTTCCCGGGTCTTGATGGGGTCCAGCTCGTCTCCCACCGGCGTGAACTGACGCACCGACTCCGTAGCAAGCTGGGCCGTAATCGTCGGGCGCATCAGATGGCGGCCCAGTTGGTAATTGCGCCGTAATCCCAGGCTCACCCCTTTGTGAAACTCGCTCAGAAACAGTCGCGTGCTTGCCTCCAGGGCAAGATCAAAGGCTCGACGATCAACCGCGGCGAGCCACATCTGTCCCCCGAGCTCATTGTCATAGGCCAGGCCGATACCGGCCAACCGGCGGGGACCCCGGCGGACAGAGATGTGGAAGGAGACGGTGTCGCCCGACCCGCGGGGGGTGAGCCATACCGCCTGATAAGCGTCGACCTGCGCGAAATACCGGACACGGCCTTTGAGGAGTGACACGTCGAGCGAATCATCGATACCAAGTCCAAGCAGCCTCTCGAGAGCGAGCCGCTCGGAATGATTCCGGCTTTCGATCGAGTAGCTGCTGACCAATCGGGGCAGTGGCGGGGCGGCCCCGGCAGGGCTTCGCCTGAAACAGCGATTTCGGGTGAGGGTAGATTCCGCGGCCATACTGCCCCGTTGAATCAATGCCTGGACGTTGTCAGGGGAGAAATTCAGGCTGGCGAACCCCTCCACGGCAGGGCGGACCAAGACATCGCCAGGCCAAAGGGTGTCCCGGGCTTGTTGAAACAGGAATCCGAGCAGGCGGTCAGCCAGCACGATCGGTGAATAGAGATCAAGGGAATCAGCCAGGCGCTCTGTGGCATCCGAAACTATGACGCGTTGAGCTCCAGCGTCTCGGGCCACCGTGACCGGTATGTTCGCCGCCAACCCCCCGTCTGTGAGTATTCGTCCGTCCAGCGACTCGGGTGTGAAGATGAGCGGAATGGCAAAGCTCGCCCTGACCGCTCGAGCCAAGTCACCCGAGCTCAGGACCACCACTGACCGGTTGCGAAGATCGGTGGCAACCGCACGAAAAGGGATCGGAAGTGAATCAAAGTTGCCCCGAGCCAGCAGATTCCCCCGCAGCATGGCACCGTTGACCAGGGCATTCACTTCGTTTTCGGCTACTGAGGCGCTCTGCAGATTGAAGCCCCGGTCACCCTGCTCCCAAAGGAGCAGCGGTTGCACCGGACCCCAGGACCGGGGGCCACGCGGTTGATAGGTGCGGAAGAGATCGGAGATCGGTAGCGAGCGCGCCAACGAGTCGATCTCACGACCGGTGTAACCGCTGGCATACATCCCGCCGATGATCGCCCCCATGCTGCTGCCTACCACCAAGTCAGGGCGGATCCCCAAGCTGTCGAGGATTCGCAGGACCCCGATGTGGGCCAGACCCTTGGCTCCGCCACCGGAGAGCACCAACGCCGTCGGCAGCGAAGGACAGGACTGCGCATGGGCCGGCCCGGCGAGGACACAGAGAGCACAAAGGAAAATCAGCGCGAGCATTCACCAGCAAAGTAAGGAAGTCTGCGCCCCTTGCGCCGCCAAACCAGCCTTCGTATAACTTGGCGATGCCGTGGCCGCACGGCGTCCTTACAGGGGAGCCGCAGCATGACTTATGTAATTGTCGAGACCTGCATTGGGGTGAAGGATCGGGCCTGCGTAGATGTATGCCCGGTAGACTGCATCTATGAGGGTGAAGATCAGCTCTACATTCATCCAGATGAGTGCATCGACTGCGGAGCCTGCGAGCCGGAGTGCCCGGTAACCGCGATTTTCCCTGAGGAGGATGTTCCGCCGCAGTACACGTCCTATATCGAGAAGAACAAGGACGTCTTCAACAG
>JBJMPB010000025.1:0-4023 GCA_045803455.1 Gemmatimonadales bacterium
GCAATGCGATTTGCCGCACGGCCTCGGCCGCGTGCGTCAAAGGTCGCCCCTTGGCTTGGCACAGGTAAACTGTGCGCTGAAGGCTGGGCTTCACGATCGAGCGCACCTCGACCAAGCGAACCTCCCTTTCCTCGCGCACAGCCGACAGCGACAAAATCGACGAGCCGACACCTCGTTGCACCAGCAACTTTATTTCAGGCAAGGCGTCGATCTCCGCCTTTATGTTTAAGCTAAGCCCTGCCTTCCGGGCTGCCAGTTCAAGACGTTCGCGGAGACCGTGCGGCCGGCCGGGCACAATCAGCGGAAAGGTTGCAGCTTCGGCAAACGAAACTTTTCCGCTGCTTTCCCCGGGTGGGCAGACCACATAGAGATCTTCAGTCAAGAGTGCTTGCGTTGCCAGAGTTTTTGGCCCCTTGACGTTGAACAGCATTGCAAAGTCGACGCGATGAGCCTGAAGCCATTCCAAGATGTGACCGCTCATTCCTTCGATCAGTCTCAGGCGGACATGCGGGAGCTCACGACAAACGGCTTCGACCAATGGTACGGCCAAAACGAGGGCGACCGAGGTTGGGAGTCCGAGGGTGACGAGACCCTGCGGCTCGGCTCCGAAGCGGCGAACTCGGCCGGCGGCCTCGTCCACGTAATTCAGGATATTGACGGCATAAGCGTAGAGACGCTCTCCGGCCTCCGTGGGTTTCACACCACGGACGCCCCGTACGAGCAATGGCACGCCAAGATCCGCTTCAAGACTGCGGACGTGGTGGCTTAGCGCGGATTTCTCACCAGCTCGTCTGATGGGAGGCGGTTAGGCTCTCCGGATCGGAGCTTGGAGAGTCTGGCACGTGGTGAGCGGATCGAGCCCGCGTCGATCCGTGCTGCGGGAGGGCAGCGCTGGAGGGACCGGCTAAGGTGAATGATTTTGAGCCTCATCTCCTTTCCGCTGCCAGGCGGACATGCGCGAGAGCGAACTCGCTCTGCTGCGGAAAAGCTGAGGCTATGGCGACCGTCACCCGCCGCACCGAGGTGCGCACCAGGGCGCCGATCTTCAGCAGCTTGAGCCGGATTGTGCCACAGGTCGCCTCGGCGAACTCGGTGTGCTTGAGCCCAAGCCGGCGCAGAGCGCAGATGATGACGTAAGCCATCGAGGCGAACCACAGCCGCAGTTGATTGGCCCGCATCGTCGCCGCAGAGGTCCGGTCGGCAAACAGGTCGCCTTGGCACTCCTTGATCCGGTTCTCCATCTCGCCGCGGGCGCAATAGACCTCTTCGTAGAGGTGGCGGGCCGTGACCTCAGACAGCTTCAGAGAAGTCACGATGAAGCGCGGGTTGGCTTCGCCCCCGGTCCATTCCGCCTTGGCGATCACCCGCCGCCGGCGTGACCAGCTCTCCAGCGTCGACCAGCGGAAGTCCTTGTAACGCCGTGCCGGCTTGCCCGTACGCTCGGCCTCATCCTCGGCCTGGATCAGCTCGACCGCGATCTCCTCGACCAGACGGGAATTGCGGGCCAACCCAAACACGAAGTCGACCCGGTTGTGCTCACACCAACTCATCAGGCCCTCGCGAGCAAAGCCGGAGTCGGCCCGCAGCAGAATGCGAACCCGCGGCCACCGCGCCCGGATCTGGCACACGATGCGGGCCACCTCCTCCTCGGCCCCGGCGCTCGCGTCGATGTTGGAGCGGCGCAGCTGGGCCGCGAGCAGATGCCGGCCGCAGAAGACATAGAGCGGCAGATAGCAGTAGCAATCATAGTAGCCGTGAAAGAACCGGCCTTCCTGGTGGCCATGGATCGGGTCATCGGTCGCGTCCAGGTCCAGGATGATCTGCTTGGGTGGGCGCGCATGTGCCTCCAGAAACAGGTCCACGAACACGCGCGCGATCGCCGCCCCATCATGGCCGATGCGATGATAGCGCGAGGGCTCGCCCGAGGGGGCGTGCTCCAGCCGGTTCAGGGTCGACTTGCCGGCCAAGGGCGCGCAATCGGCGCGGCGGGCCATGAGCTTGCCACCGAGCACGGCCAGAACCGGATCGTGCCGCAGCTGGTCGTGGTCGATCAGGTCCTCATAGCCAAGCGCGATGCCGAAGACGCGTTGGCCGACCAGGGTCGCAAGGGTGTGCTCGATCTGGTCAGGATCACGAGCATCCTGGAAGCAGGCCGCTCGACCAAGCCGATGGCGCGATCGGTGGCGCCGAGCAGCAGTGCGCCGGCATCGGACGTGATCGCCCCGCCCGTGAACGACGCCACGACGGCGCGTCCTTCAACAGGTGCAAACAGGAGCACGTCCGGGTTACACTCCGTCGGCATCGGGGAGCTCCTCTGGCCTGAGCCAAGTCGCTGCAGCACAACAACTTTGACCTATCCAGAGCCCCGATGCACCTCAACCCGGTGAGAAATCCGGGCTAACGGCAACTCGCGGATCGAGGGTTGCTGGCCCTGTACTGAGCCATATACGACCTGCCCTGATTGCTGGCGCACCCGCAGCGTTCCGGAACCCTGTCGGGTGGCGTCGCGTGTCGTGACCGAAGCGCCTTGACGCAGGTCAACCCGTTTGGGTCCGCGCGGGGTTTTGGTCCCGTTGCACCAGTATGGCGAGAGAGGTGCGGTTGCCGCCCCCCAGTTTCTCGAAGGTGTTGTGCAGGTGGATCTTGACCGTGCCCTCCGAGATGGTGAGCCGGCGCGCGATGTGCTTATTCGACAGCCCCTGCGCAACCAGACCCGCAATCTCGTACTCCCGCGCCGTCAACACCCGCGCAAGCTGAACATCCTTCTCGCGGCGCTCGGTTGCGCGCCGGATCGCCGGGGCGACAACCTCCTCCGGCAACCAACGCTGGCCCGCCGCAACGGTCCTCAGACACTGGACCAGGGTGTCAAGCGCATGCTCCTTCAGCAGGAAGCCCCAAGCGCCCCGCTCCACAGCGGTCGCAATCTGCTCGTCCGAGGCCGTGCCGGTTAGGAACACCACCCGGGTGGCGAGGCCGTCTTGCTCGAGCGCCTCCAGCACGTCGAGGCCGCTGAGCCGCGGCATGTTGATGTCGAGCACGGCTATATGAGGCTCATGGGCGCGGATCACCGCAAGGGCGCTCGCCCCGTCCGGGACAGCCGCGACGATCTCCACCCCAGCCTCGGCCTGCAGCAAGGCCCGGAGGCCGCCCAGCACGATAGGGTGATCGTCAGCCAGAACCACACGCATCGCCCACGCTCGCGTCACATCCATCGCCTGTGCCAAGAAGCGGTCCGTCAAGCGCGACCGTGAAAGCCACTGATCCTAGCCCTTGCCTCACCTCAAGGCGCCACCCCCGCACGTCCGTCGTGTCTCCCCTCCGGTATTCTGCAACGGCTTCGAGAACTTGCGCGCGTGCGTCAGCCAGATCGGTCACCTCAGTGCCCTCGTGATCCGGGATCACCTCGCCGCGCGGTCCGACCAGATGAAAATAGCACCGCATGGTCCTCTTCCTCCGGGCATAAACCTTTTGCCTCTCTCACGCAGGCGACGATCCCGCCCAGCAGATAGCCGAACTGGAGAGAGGTGATCGGCCCATAAACGTAGAAGAACTTCTGCCACAGCGCTGCCGACAGGGGCCAAACGGCCACAAGGCCGCCCAGCAGCATTGCGAATACAACTGGAAAGAGCACCCAAACCGTGAAGCCCAGCAGGCCGAGAGCCAGCCCAGCTGCGGCAGATGCCATCAGCGAGAACGCCAAGAACTCGTCCACCATCGTGGAACTCCTAGCCTCATGCCCCCCGGCACGCTAAGACAACCGGCTCATAAACCAGAAGTTAGCCTACCGTGTTCGTCAGGGCCAGGAAACTCCCGGGTTGCGGTTAAACACTGTTCACCAAGGCTGCGATAAATTGATTGTTAACCACCGCCAGCCGTTGACACCGGACGGCCCGAACGACGGCGTTGAAGCGGAAGCCCGTGCCTCAATGAGGGAGGCGGAGCTGATACGGTCGCGCTTTCGCCGCCCGCGTTCCATCAATTGACCACACCACAAGCTTAGCTGTTGGCCAGCCCGCAATCAGC
>JBJMPB010000028.1:0-5397 GCA_045803455.1 Gemmatimonadales bacterium
CGCACGACGCCTTCCGGAGCAGGCCGTGGTGCAGGGGCAGACCCTGGCGGTCCCGGGCGGCACCGTCATCATGCTGCAGCGCGTGGCTCACGAGACGGTCGTCAGAATCACCGCTCAGCTGGGTCAATGACCGGCAGACTGCTCTCGATTGCCGCGCGATTCTTTTCTTCCCACGGAGGCAACTTGAGCTCCTGCCCCAATGCCGCGAGCGGCTCGTCTACCGTGAACCCGGGCGCCATCGTAGCGGCCTCGTACAGGACCCCTCCGGGCTCTCGGAAGTAGATCGAACGGAAATACTGCCGGTCCAGCACATCGGTAACAGAAATTCCTCGAGAAATCAGCTCCTGCCGGAGCCGCCTCTGTTCGTCTTCACCGGCAATGGCCAGGGCAACATGGTGCACCGTGCCCAGGCCGTTGCGCGCTGGAGGAGCGTCGCTGCCATAACTCAGCTCCAGGGCGTGACCCGGCAAATCGCCGTTCACCGCCAGCCGCACCAGACCTTCGGCTTCATCTACTACCTCGAAGCCGAGCCACTCCCGGGCAAAGCTCACGCTCGGTTCCGGAGCCGTTACCGTAAGCGTCACACTATGGAGACCTCTAACGGCCATGTCCGGGGAAATGCCGTTCCCGGTCCACGGTGTTCGGGGGTCATCCGTCGTCTCGATCAAGCGGACCCGAAGTCCGGAAGGGTCGGTGACGATGATCGCGTTCCCTCCGCCGGCACTGTTCTCCTGGACCGGTACGCCTTTGTCTTGCAACCGAAGCATCCAACGGTAAAGCGATCCGCCAGGTACCGAAAAGGAGGTGGTGGTGATCTGGCCGGCGCCGTGCCGGCCGGGCGCCACACCCCAGCCAGCGTAGGGAAAGGTGGTCCAGATTGTTCCCGGGGCGCCCCGCTCGTCTCCATAGTAGAAGTGGTAAACGTTGTGATTGTCGAAGTTCACCGTCTTCTTCACCAGCCGAAGACCGAGAGCACCGCGGTAGAAATCGAGGTCGGGCTGGGCCTCGTTTACCGTGGCGGTCACATGGTGAAGGCCCAGAATGGATCGTTGCACGTGGAATTCGCTTATTCCGTCCGGGTGAAGACGATCTCCACCGCAATGTTACCCGGCAAGGTCTGGTTGCCCCGAAGCTGATTGGGCTCGGCGGTGAGAGTGAGGCCGTTAAACAAGAGGTCCTGATCCAGAGTCAGGGTGACGGTGGTGCCGCTCAGGCTCCATCCTCCGGTTACATCGGTGTCGAGGTCGCTACCATCCTCCTCACCATGGGGAGCGAAGAGATGACCGGTGGCGATGCCTTCGGGCGCCAGAATGAGTTCCGCCGTAACCCCCAGGGCCAGGTGATCCAGGGTGATCCCGTTCTGCGTCTCCTTGAGCGTGGTGAGTTGATAGGTTCCCGCCACGGTTTCCGGCGTCGGGTTGAAGCCGTCATCCCCTCCGCAGGAGAGCAGGAGCATCCCGGCCAAAAGCCAGCTCTTTCGGAGCATTTGTACCTCCTTTGTAACGAACCCCCCGAGTGCCACTCGATGCAGCGGCTCGGATGCGATCTGATTAAGCTGGTACCGCCGTCACTTCCGAGGCCGGCCACCCTGAGTGACCGATTCTGAGTGTCCCAAATCTCGCCGCGAACAACTTTCGAACACTTGAGTGGCCTTCTGGCACGGGCCATACTGCCGTCACGTCTTCGAGAGGAGCGCCATGTTCCCCGCTATGTGTCGTGGCAGGGCGCTGAAAGCGTATGGACTTGCGGCAGTGACCCTCCTGTCCGCGTGCGCCTCTACCGGTCCAGGAACGCCTGCATCGTTCAGCACGCCCGGGATTATGCCCGCTCGGGTGCCGGCCACGGTGCCGCAGGCGAGCGCTCCCAAGCCGAGCGCTCCCAGGACGAGCGCTCGGAAGACGAGCACTCCCAAGCCTCGCGTGTCTGCGCCGGTGCGTCCGCGCACGGCGAGGGACAGTGCGGCCATGGAGTCTGAGGTGACCAGGCGACTGGCGCACCGGCCCCTGGCGACGGCGCTGGCCCGGCGCACCCGTAACGCCGAGCTGGCGGACCGGGTAGCCTCGGCCGTGGTGTATGAAGCCGGCCGGGCCCACATCAGTCCAAGTGTGCTCGCGGCCGTGCTCCTGATCGAGAACGCGCCGTTCGATACCAGCGCGGTCAGCAGCGAGGGCGCCATCGGCCTGATGCAGGTGATGCCGATGCACGTCGGAAACTATCGCTGTCTCTCGGGCGACCTCCTGAACGTCGAGGCCAACATCTGTCATGGGGCTCGCCTGCTGCAGATGCACTTCCGGCGGACCAAGTCGCTCGAGACTGCCCTTCGGCGATATAACGGATGCGTCCGCGGGCGCAACACTCCACGATGCCAGCAGTATCCGGTGCGAGTGATGCGGACGGCGTCTCGACTCCGCCGGGAGATTCTGGTTGCCGGTGCCAAGCTGTCCGACCAGTCCGATGGTGACCCGGAGGACGTGGCTGCTCGCCTGGATGCGCTTCCGCCGGATCTTCCGGCCGACAGCGCGGCCGTGGCATCAAACGAGGCGGCCCGCTGCGATTCATTCCTGGGCTGTCTCCGGAACCGCTGGAGTCGCACCCGCTAGATCGGGTGCTGCTCCAATTCCCTCCTGAGCTCGGTTGCTAGCGCTTCAACCGCGGCGGGCCGCCCGTGGAATGCCGCCGGCGTGCTCTGAAACAACTCCACTCTCCAGCGATTACCCTCGGACGCGGCGACCAGCGTGTGGATCGTATTGACCGCAGGGTTCAGGTCTGACGACCCGGGCGGCACCATCCCGGCAACGGCTCGCAGGAGCACTACGCCGGGAGACAGCAGACGAACTTCGCGGACCTTCGCGATGTAGGCCGCGGTGGGATGGCTGCGAAACACCTGGCTCAGGTGTTCCTCGATATTCTCCTGGCCGTCGACCGGACTTCCATCGAAGCCCACCATGTTCCCGTTCCGGCTGAAGCGGCGCGCGAACTCACCCGCGTTTCGCTCGTTCCAGCAGCGCAGAACGTCCTCGTACAGCGCGCGAGCTTCACGCTCGGCTGCGGGCGCGGCGGCGTGCGTGAGCGGCTTATCCGGCATGATCTCCCTGGGAACAGTCAGTGTTGAACGTTCAGCTCTATCCGGGAAGTGAGTTTGGGCGTGTGCCAGATCCGATGCGTCTGGGCGCGGAAGTCGCCCGGTTTGGCATTGAAGATGTTGGGCACCCAGGTCTGCGGGTTCCGGTCGTAGAGCGGAAACCAGCTACTCTGGATCTGCACCATGATCCGGTGCCCCCGCTGGAAGGTGTAGCTCTGCTGATGCAGATCCACGGTGAACTCCAGCGGCGTGTTTGGAGCCAGCGGCTCAGGGGCGCTGAAGCTCCGGCGATAGCGGCCGCGCATGATCTCATGGGCGACCATGAGCTCGTATCCACCCCAGGACCAGTTATCCGGTACGCTGTCAGGCAGGACGTCGATCAGTTTGACCACCCAATCCGCGTCATGCCCTGTAGTTGAGGCCACGATGCTGGCTTTGATGTTCCCGGCCACCAACAGGTCTTCCTCGAGCGGGACGGATACCCACTTCACCACATCAGGCCGGCCGTCCACAAAGCGCTGGTCCTCCGTCTCCCAGAATTTCCAGCGGCTGCCCCGCGCATCATAGGTGCGTTCCACCGGCCGGGAACGATAGGGCACTGGGTGAGCCGGATCCGAAACGTACTGATCGTATGATGCCTCTCCGGCTCGAGGTGGATCGAAAGTGAGGGCGCCACCTCCATGGAGATAGAGACCGCGGGGCGTAGCGTCCTTGGCCGGCCACGTATCATATGAGCGCCATCGGCGAGCTCCGGCGTCGTAGAGCATTGCCTCCGGCTGGTCTCGAGTCTGCCGGTCCTTCAAGTAATGCGCGAACCATGGCGCCTCAACATCGCGGAGATACGAATCATAGGTGCCTGGGTCAACAATTCGCATGAGGTTGGCCGGGCGGCGCCACCCACCGTGATTCCAGGGACCCATCACCAGAAAGTTCTGCCTGCCGCTATCTCCCCGCTCGAGCGCGGCATAGGTCGCCAGCGGCCCGTAACGATCTTCCTGATCCCACCAGCCGCCTACGGTCAGCGTCGGGACCAGCGGAGTCTTGAGGATCCGCTGCACCGCCCGCTGTTGCCAGAACCGATCGTAAGCCGGATGGGCCACGAATGCCTTCCAGGTGGGAACCTTTCCGTGGAAGTACATCCGGTCCACGTTGGCGAGCGAGCCCAGACGAGCGTACCAGTCGTAAGTGTCCCAGGAGTCGATCGGCATCGCGCCGGAGAGTGGAGAGTCGGTGCTCAGCTCCATCGACCCGGCGTATTCAAAGCCGTAGGAGAGCCGGAACGCGCCCTGATGGAAGAAGTCGTCGCCCATCCAGGTGTCGGTCATCGGCGCCTGAGGCGAGATGGCCTTCACCGCCGGATGGGGATTGATCCCAGCCATCGTCGCCAGAAAACCCGGATAGGAGACGCCGAGCACTCCGACCCGCCCGTTGTTTCCCGGAACATTGGCCAGGAGCCACTCGACCGTGTCGTAGGTGTCGGTGCTCTCGTCTACCCCCTTGGGGTCACCCGGATCGTGCAACGGGCGATTCATGATGAACTGGCCCTCGCTCTTGTACCTGCCGCGGATATCCTGGGACACGAAAATGTAGCCGTCGGCGGCAAAGAACCGATAGCTCTCCGGAACTACGGTGTCACCCTCGATGCCGTACGGGGTTCGGGTAAGCAGCAAAGGCAGTGGCCCGTGCGGCCCGTCCGGCCGGCATACACTGGTGTTGAGATGGATCCCGTCTCGCACCGGCACCGGGACGAAGCGGCAGCGATAGGCCGGCGGAGCACTCTGGCCGCTCGCCGCCGGGGCACTCATCAGCAACGCGAGAGACGCCGCGATGTGAATCTTTGCCATCGATCAGAACGGCATGCGGTATTCGGGAGGCGTGACTCCGTTCAGGCGGAGGTACGGCACGATCTGGCCCAGGGTCCAGACTGAATGCTCGAATGAGAGCATGGCCAGCCGGCTCGCCGGCTGGGGCGGCTGTCCGTAGATGGCCACCCGCTTGCTCAACTGTGCGGGCTTAGCCTCCTGTAGTGCTTTGAGCAGATAGTCATAAGTTGCAGCGGCGTATTTCCGGAGCGCGGCCTTGTCGTGCAGGTAAACCGAGCTGTCGCCAAGGGCGGGCGCAGCCTTCTCGCCTCTCAGGGCGATCGCCGCGACCTCCAGATTTGTGGTCACGATATGATCGAACTGCTCGGCGAGGCTCCGGACGCCCTTCGTAGGCCGGAAGCCGGTGGCGGAATCGGGCATGGCATCGATGTACGCCAGCACGGTGGTGCGGTTCCGCTGCCAGTCGGCGAGCTGATCGGGGGAGAGAGAGGA